>JBFYLN010000118.1:0-4764 GCA_041305425.1 Microcaldota archaeon
AATTACAAGAAAGGAGATCGTGCAAAAGTCATCGGGTTCTCTGGAGTATTTTTGGAGGTCGAATAAGCAATGCTCGGGCTCGCCCTTCTGCGTGTTTGTATCTCATTTTTCGTTGCAGTCAGTAGATCATTTGTCATTGTCAACGCTTGGGAACAAGGAGTGATTTTCCGCTATGGAAGATTCATAAAAAAGATGGCGCCAGGGCTCAACATCATCCTTCCTTTCATCGATGTCGTTGCAGTGATTGATATGCGCATGCGCTCGATTGATGTCCCGCACCAGAAGGTTATTACAAAAGACAATGCGATTGTGAATATTGATGCGATCATCTATTACACACCGCTTGATGCGGAAAAGCTCATTTTGAATATCGCTGAATTCGACAGGGCGACAGTCGCGATTGCCCAAACAACAATGCGTGCGATAATCGGCGAATTCATTTTAGATAACCTCAATTCCGAGCGGGAAAAAATCAACGCAAGGCTTGTCCAGGATGTCGCAAAATTCGCCCAAAGCTGGGGCATGAACATCATATCTGTCGAGATAAATGAGGTGCAGATGACTAGCGAGGAATTGTATTTCGCGATCGCAAAGGAGGTCAAGGCAGAGCGGTTGCGAAGGGCGGCAGTGCTTGAAAGCGAAGGGGAAAAAGCAAGTACGATCCTGAAAGCGCAGGGCGAAAAGGAATCGATAAAAATGATCGCAGATGGAAAAGCGACAGCGAAAATCATCAATGCAGAAGGCGAATCAAAAGCGATTGGCATTGTCGCCAAGGAAGCGCTCGGGATAAGCGGAAACGCTCTGAGTTTGTGGGAGCTTGGATTGTGGAAAGATATTTCTGTCGGGAAGGAGTCCAATGTGCTCCTTCCATATAATTTAACAGAATTCATGAAATGTATGAAAGGAATAGGAGGAAGATGATATGGATCCGTGCATTCTCTCAATATTCGTTATCGGTGGGACAGTATTTTTTGTGGCAATACTAATGAGTGTGAAAATCCTCAAAGAGTATGAGCGGTCGGTTAAGCTGAGCATGGGAAGGTTTGCCGGAGTCGTCGGCCCTGGCCTTGTGCTTGCTGTGCCGTTTGTTGACCAGTTGATCACAGTTGACCTGCGAACAAGAACGCTTGAAGTCCCAAGGCAGGATGTCATCACAAAGGATAACGCCACTGTCGGTGTGGATGCGGTCATTTACTACAAGGTTGTTGACCCGCAAAGGGTCGTGACCGAGGTCGAGGACTTCCAGTATGCGACTATAAGGCTTGCGCAAACAACGCTGCGAAGCATCATCGGTGACATGATACTCGATGATGTGCTTTCGAAAAGGGAAGTGATAAACACCAAGCTGAGGGAAACGCTTGACGAATCCACAGATAAGTGGGGTGTGAAAGCCGAAGCAGTTGAGATCAAGGAGATCGAGCCGCCTGATACGATTCAGGAAGCCATGACCAAGCAGATGGCAGCTGAGCGGAGCAAACGGGCTATGATCCTCGAGAGCGAAGGGTTCAAGCAGAGTGCGATTTTGAAGGCAGAGGGTGAAAGAGATGCTTCGATCTCGCGCGCAGAAGGGGAGCGGGAAGCGAAAATCCTGATGGCAAAAGGAGAGGCTGAAAGCATCAAGCTGGTTGCTGAGGCTGCAAAAGCGTATCTTGATGGGCCGGCACTGACACTCTGGCAATTGAATGCATTGAAGGAAGTCGGGAAGGCGCCAAGCACGAAATTCGTTGTTCCAATGGAGATCACCGGGTTGATGGAACGGCTCTCGGATAAGATAGGGGGAAGTGTTGGAGGAACCACTTCGAAGAAGAAGTAGGCGGACGGATTCCTTTTTCACTTTTTAATTTTTCATTTTATTTTTTATCCTTTTATCTTTCTTGAGTTTTTCTTTTTTTTTAATTATGGTTTTTTCTTTTTGTTTTTATTTCTTATCTTTTTGCTTTTGTTTTTTCTATCATTTTATTACGGTTTATTTTTTTTCTATCAACTCAGATCTTCAGCACCTTATAATACACCAGATTCTTGTAGGTCTCCCCTGCAACAAGCACAATTGCCCCAAGGCCGAATATCGCAATCCAATGCTCAAAGTCAAGAGGAACAAGATGGAAGAGCTGGGCAAACATCGGAACTTCGATTATTATTACAGACAGCGTAATCGTGAAAAGAACCGAGGCTATCAGATATTTATTATCGAATATCGGCGTCTTATGCAGCGGTAGGTTAAAAGATTTGAAATTGAACAGGTTATAATTCTCAGCCATGATCAAACCGATGAATGCCATCGTTCGCGCGATATCCTCGCTTTCCCCAAGTTCGATTGAGAATAATGCAAGAATCACAATCGCGACAAGAAGGCCGATCCCGAAAAGTGCGACAAGGACACGGGCAGACAGAAGATTTTCCTTGGGGTCAGATGGCGGGCGCTTCATCACATCTAAAGGCCGTGGCTCTAAACCCAGGGAAAGTGCTGTTACGCTATCAGTTACAAGGTTAATCCAAAGCAGTTGCACTGGAAGAAGAATAAGCGGCCAGTTGAAAAGCATACCAAAGAAGAGTATCAGCACTTCGGCAAGGTTGCATGAAAGCAGATAATACACAAACTTCTTGATATTTATCATTATCCCTCTGCCTTCCCCTATGCCGCGTACAATCGACATGAAATTATCATCAGCCAAAACGATCTGGGCAGTCTGCTTCGCAACATCCGTGCCCTTTATTCCCATCGCAACTCCAATATCAGCTTTCTTGAGCGCGGGCGCATCGTTCACACCATCACCAGTCATAGCAACGATCTCGCCTTTTTTCTGCAAGGTATTCAACACACGCATCTTCTGCTCAGGAGTCACACGTGCGAAAACTTTTATTCTGTGAATTTTTTCCTCAAGCTCCTTATCATCCATGGCATCCAGTTCAGCGCCATCTACCGCCATTGCGCCAGGCTCATCCATAAGCCCGATCTGTTTTGTAATCGCGCTTGCAGTTGCTTTATGGTCTCCGGTCACGACGGTAATTTTTATGCCGGCAGTCCGTGCCATTTTTATCGCTTCGATCGCTTCGGGCCGGACCGGGTCGATCATCACCTGAGAGCCGACATACACCATTCCGGTTTCCGCTTCCCCATCGCCATCGTCCCATTTATCAAGGTCACGATATGCGATGCCCAGGACACGATAACCCTGTGCAGCGAACTCCTCATTTGTTTCAAGCAACCCGGCACGGGTTTTCTTATCAAGCTTCAAAACTTTCCCATTTTGCAAGTAATGGCTACAGTTGGACAAAACATTTTCCGGAGCGCCCTTATTGTTCAATATCGCTGCCTTTGTGCCATGGTCTTTTGTGACCACAGACATCATTTTTCGGGATTCGGAAAATGAGAGCTCGCCAAGGATATGGTGCTTTTTATCCAACTCCTCGGACGTAATGCCGAGTTTAGCAGCACTCACAATGAGCGCGGCTTCGGTCGGGTCTCCATGCACCTCTGTTCCTTCCACAGACGCATGGTTGCACAACGCACCGATCTCGAGAAGCTTATACAGGTCTTGCGGCTTATCCGAGAATCCGCCTTTTAAAGAATAGCCTGTCCCTTCAACATCGATTATTTTTCCATCCACGAAAATTTTCTTTACCGTCATCTCGTTTTTCGTGAGCGTCCCGGTCTTGTCGCTGGCGATATAAGTTATCGCGCCAAGCGTCTCTGTTGCAGGCAAGCGGCGAACCAACGTGTTGACCTTGCTTAGCCTCTGCAATCCAAGCGCAAACGTTATAGTCACAACAGCAGGCAATCCCTCAGGAACAGCAGCGACTGCCAATGCGATCCCTATGAGCAGCATGTCCATGAGCGGCCGGCCGAGCATGATGCCGATAGCTGATACAGATGCGCTAAGCAAAAGAAAAACAACAACGAGCTTTTTTGCAATCGATTCGAGCACTTCCTCGATATGCGTTTTCGGCGATTCTGTGGACTGGGTCAATCCAGCGATCTTTCCAAGCTCAGTATTCATGCCTGTATCGACAACAACCGCTTTGGCAAAACCATTGACTGCGACCGTACCGGCATAAACCATATTTGTCCGGTCCGGCATTCGAGTTTCAAGCGACATCAGGGATGCAGTTTTCCGAATCGGTTGCGACTCCCCGGTAAGTGATGCTTCCTGAGTTTGCAGGTCGGCACAATCGATTACACGCGCATCAGCAGGCATCTCATACCCTGCCTCAAGGATAATGATGTCTCCTGGAACAAGGTCAACCGCATCGACGATATTGTCATGTCCTTCCCGGATTACACGCGCCTTTTTCGAGAACATCGCGCTCAGTGCCTCGATTGCCTTTTCAGCTTTCCAATCCTGGTAAAAGCCAAGCAATGCATTGAGCAGCACGATCACCATGATCATGAGGCTGTCGAAAGACTCGCCTACAAAATATGAAGCGATTGATGCGATGATTAAAAGGTAGACAAGCGGGTTCCTGAATTGGTTGAGGAAAATGCTAAGCATGGTCGGGCCTTTGACTTTCTTGAGCGCATTGGGCCCGAATTCTTTTCTTCGTTTTTCAACCTCATTTGGGCTAATCCCGCTTAGTGAAGTCTTAAGCTGCGACAATACATCTTCCTTTGAAACAGAATGCCAACCTACCATCAGAATAAAAAACTGTTCGAAGTATTAATAAACTTGCTTAAATGTGAAAGATGATTTGCATGGAATCAGAGGAAAAAGATGAGGAACCGGTCCAGATTGGGACCGGGTATGACCAGATAAACGATAGTAACAG
>JBFYLN010000119.1:0-2729 GCA_041305425.1 Microcaldota archaeon
ATCATCTTCATCTTCAAATATCATTTAAATCACCTAACTATAACTATACAATTAGCATATTTTAATTTTATTAATTATTTTTGCCTCAAAAACAATTATTTATAAGCCAATACTAACATATGATTAATCATGAACCTGGACATCCTCGACAGGAAGATCCTTGCGCAGCTCGACCTTGATTCGCGCCAGTCTGCAAAAGAGATAGCGAAGAAGACCGGCAGCAACAAGGACACGGTCAACTACCGTATGAAAAGGCTGGTTGATGAAGGGATTATCACGAGGTGGCTCGCGCGCGTGGAGACCGCGAAATTCGGGTTCAACAATATCAAGGTGTATATACGATTCCAGGATATTGATGAAAAGAAGGAAAAGGAATTTTTCGATTACCTGAATTCGCTCCCGGAAGTCGGATGGGTTGTGCAGGCAAGCGGCAGGTGGGATGCGCTCTTTTGCGTCTGGACAGATTCCACATTCTCGTTCTACAAAACGATGTCGAAAATAACGAACAGGTTCAGCAGGAACATATTCGAGAAAGAGGTTGTGCATAACATAGTCTGGTATTATTACAACAGGAAATGGCTGCTTCCTGAATCAGGGAAAATTCATGCCACCCCGTATGGTGGTGAACCTGGGCGCGAGAGGTTGGATAAAGATGATCTTGCGATATTAGGCGAGCTGGCAACTGACTCGAGAAAACGATTCACCGAAATCGCCGAAAAAACAAAAATCTCACCACAGAACGTGCTGAACCGCGTGAAATCCATGCGGGAAAGAGGCGTAATAACCCAGTATGGGATAGATATAAACTATGAAAAGTTAGGGTTGATATTCACAAAAACTTTTATCCAGCTTCATAACGCAGATGAAAAATCGCTCACTGCGCTTTATCGCTTTTGTGAACGCGAGCCCAGGGTGTTTGCCCTGACATCTACAGTTGGGGCGTGGGACATGGAACTAGAAATGGAAGTTGCGCGCATGGAAGAGATGATGGACATAATGAATCGGATAAAGCGAGCGTTCCCAGATATGATAAAAGGATATGACTCAGTTGTTATAACGAAACAAATGAAAATAAATTATCTTCCACCAGGAAAATAACCACCTATCCCCCCATAGCTTTCTCCAAACAGTCCGCCATCTGCTGCGGTGGAAGATTCCTGCACTTGCTCGGATCAGACATGCCGCCGTTATTCGTATTGCCAGAGTCAACGATAACGATTGTGCTATCGCCAGTTGTCTCAGTATTCGAGTTGCTGAGGTTATTGCCATTGGTATTGCCGCCATCCATCAACGGACAGATGCAACCGGACAACAGTACAAAACAAAATAATCCGATCAGCAATAGCAAAAATATTTTCGATACCATATAATCAACCTTAGGGTTACTGAAACTCCTCCAGCTTCTTCCCGATCGCCTGCGCCTGCCCCCAATTCACGGAAAAGCTTTTCGGATTTTCCTTGAAAACTGAAAGTGGAATGAAATACCAAGGCTCGCGGCTTCGTCTCCAACCGATTATGCACGTGATTCCGCTAATATCTTCCCATTTTTTTAGATTTTCGAACTGCTCCCGCTGAATCCCAAGGCATTCGGTTTCGTGCGCTTTCGCTTCAATCCCATATTGGAAACCACGACGAAAAACAAGGATGTCCGGAGAAAGCGAATTCACACCAGACCCAGCTGCCCGGATTACACAGTAGCCTTTGCTATAAAAATAATCGATAAGCTCATGCTCTGCCCGTGAGCCTTTTTGGTATGTGCGCATTATTTATCACAGCAATTTTACATATTTATTTTTGCAAAAGCATCGTCAAGGTCAACATCAGTATTAACACAGCCGCTCTTTGAAAGAAGAACCGCCTGCCCTGGGATATCCAGATGCATGAGCTGGTCGAAACCGAGTTTAACTTCATTGAAGCATGCAATTCCAATTACTGCCTTAGGTTTGTATTTCTTGATGATATTCATGAGCTGCGAGCCGCCGCCAACCATATACCATTTGATGTTCCGTTTTTCACATGCTTTGACGATGTCATGTATCTTACAATCCCCGCATTTGAGGCACTGGTAGCCATCCTCTCCGATTTTCGCTTTGCATGATTTTATATTACGCATGCAATGGGGGATGAAGACCACGCGCTGGGACAAAGGGACTTTCAAAAAAGCATCTTTTGCCGAGTAGTTTATCAGCTCGACAGTCGTCTTTGCCAACCAGGACTCGTCAGGGGAGCAGGTCTCTTTACGTAGGAAGTCCATAACTTCGGAGACATTCGCACCGATGCCATAAGAAGATGATTTTGCAAAATGACCCCTCACGATCTTCAGCAATCCAGGTAAGTCTTTAGGCGGATTCATATCTTAACCTCGTATTAAGGATAATGGATTCATTTGAGTATATTTTAATTACTTTGCATTTTGCATTTGCAATGAAAATCTGATTCTCCAAGCAGCAAACCTTTAAATTCTTGAGTGAGATAGTGTTGCAGTGATTTAATATGACAAACGATCAGATGTCAAGAGGAAATTTTATAAGGGGTGCAGCGATATCAGCTGCTGCAGCTGTTGGCATTGCTTCAGGACAGGATACTGGAGGAGAAGAATCAAATCCAAACCTAGCAGTCAAAGGAAATAAACTTTATGTGTATCCAACAGGGGAACCTTACGCTGACCAGGCGAACCTGGATTCTGCCATCATGGATTATGATGAAAAAGAAAGATCGGAAGAGCACAC
>JBFYLN010000120.1:0-3869 GCA_041305425.1 Microcaldota archaeon
GATTTTTGGCACCGCGCTCGCCCCATCGATCCCCTCAACAGTACCTTTTGTTCCAAATATCTCAAACCCGAGCTCTTTCAACAATCTCGCGAGTTCCGGAGATTTCTTCTTATCTTCATCCCTCAGGCTCAAGAAAGCAGCTCTTCCATAATCCTTTTTCACACTAATCCCGGCAGCCATGAGTGCCTTATAATATGCAAGTTCGAACGTCTTTCCAAGTCCCATTGTTTCTCCTGTGCTTCTCATCTCAGGACCAAGAGAAATATCAGTTCCAGCAAGTTTTAGGAACGGAAAGACAACTGATTTGACTGCAAAGCAAGAATTTTTGGTTGAGCTGTTGATAGGTTTAAGTTCGCTTGTGATATCCTTCAATTTTTCCCCTAACATCACTCTAGTCGCGATTTTAACCAAAGGTACTCCAATCGCTTTGCTCACAAACGGAACCGTCCGGCTCGCCCGCGGGTTCGCTTCAAGAATATAAACCACACCATCACGAATCGCGTATTGGATATTAATCAAACCAATAGTTCCGAGAGCGAGCGCGATTTTTTTTGTGTAATCGGTTATCGTTTCTTTATCCTGTTTAGTCATCCGAACCGGAGGAAGCACGATATTCGCATCCCCTGAATGCACGCCCGCAGGCTCGATATGCTCCATTATCGCCCCGATAAAAAGTTCTTCGCCATCACAAACAGCATCCACTTCTGCTTCGATCGCATTATCCAAATACTTATCAATAAGTACTGGCTTCTCTTTACTCGCTTCAGTCGCTCCCATAAACGCAGTAAGCTCATTTTCATCATTTACAATTGCCATCCCGCGCCCTGAAATCACATAGCTTGGCCGGACAACAATTGGGAAACCAATACGCATAGCAACTTCATGCGCTTCCTGTTCGTTCGTTGCAGTCCCATTCGCTGGTTGCGGAATTCCAAGTCTTCCAGACAGTTCCCTAAATCGCTCGCGGTTCTCGGCTACATCGATTCCATCAAGCTGCGTCCCGATAATCCGAACTCCAGCATCCGCAAGCGTGTGCGCAAGATTCAAACTAGTCTGTCCTCCAAGTTGAACGATCACTCCTTCAGGCTTCTCGTTATCGATAATATTCATCACGTCTTCAAACACAAGCGGCTCGAAATACAAGCGATCCGAGGAGTCGAAATCCGTGCTGACTGTTTCAGGATTGTTGTTCACCATTATGCTCTTGATTCCAAGATCACGAAGAGCAAATGCGGCATGCGAACAGCAGTAATCAAATTCGATTCCTTGCCCGATCCGTATTGGTCCCGAACCAACAATAAGAACCTTCCTTTCTAGCGAATCGTTGCAAACCGCTTCGTTCTCTTTTTCATAAGTTGAATAGTAATATGGGGTGACTGCTTCAAACTCCCCTGCGCAGCTATCTACGATTTTGTAAGTCGGGATGATTGAATGTTTTTTTCTTAGGGCGCGGACTTCGTTTTCTTTCTTTCCAATTAATTGTGCAATAAGAGAATCAGGGAAACCCGATCGTTTGGCTCGCAACAATAATTCATTTGTCAACTCTTCATTCGCTATCTCGCGCTCAAGTGCAACCAATCCTCTTACACGCTCAAGGAACCATCTATTTATTTTCGTCTCTTTATGCAACTCCTCAACTGACATGCAACGCCTGAACGCTTCAAATATCGCATACAACCTCTCATCAGTTGCAGGCATAAGATGCCAATTTGGCCGGATCGCTTTCGGGGTTTTCACATCCGTGCTTCGGATCGCTTTCATGAGCGCTTCTTCAAACGTTCTTCCTATTGCCATTGCTTCTCCGGTGCTTTTCATCATCGTGCCGAGCGTCCGGTTGCTTTTCGAGAATTTGTCAAAGGGCCATCTAGGTATTTTGAGCACGCAATAATCGAGTGCTGGCTCGAACGCTGCACTCGTTCCTGTAATCGCATTCTTGATCTCATGCAGTTTTTTCCCTATTGCAATTTTTGTCGCAACGCGCGCGATCGGATATCCGGTTGCTTTTGATGCGAGGGCTGATGAACGAGAAAGCCGGGGGTTTACTTCGATAACTACAAACTCTCCAGTTTCTTGATTCAAGGCGAATTGCACATTGCACCCGCCCTTCACGCCAATTGCATCTACAATCTTAAGCGCCGCGTTCCGAAGCATCTGGTGATCCCGGTCGCAAAGAGTCTGAACTGGAGAAACGACAATCGACTCCCCTGTGTGAACCCCAAGCGGATCGAAATTCTCCATTGTGCAGATAATCACCGCGTTTCCATCAGTATCACGGACAACTTCATATTCAAATTCTCCCCAACCGATTCCTGATTTTTCAAGAAGCACTTCTCCAGTTGCACTTAAGCGGAAACCAAGATCAAGGATATCTTTGAGCTGCACTTCATTATACGCAGTTCCTCCACCTGTTCCTCCAAGTGTAAATGACGGCCTTGCGATAACTGGATATCCTATCTTTTCTGCGAACTTCTTTGCAGCTTCAAAATCCTTTACAATCAATCCAGGAAGAATCGGAATCCCTAACTTTCGCATGCATTCGTTGAACAAAGCACGTGATTCTGCTTTATCTATCGCTTCTGCATCTGTTCCAAGAAACTCCACACCTAATTTTTCAAGTATGCCCTTTCGATGCAATTCCATTGCAAGGTTGAGTCCCGTCTGCCCGCCAACTGTGGCCAGCAATCCGTCTGGTTTCTCCCGCATAATGATCTGCTCAAGAACTTCAACATTCAGCGGCTCTATGTATGTCCTATCCGCGACTTCACTATCTGTTTGGATTGTTGCAGGATTGGAATTCACAAGCACTACTTCTATCCCTTCTTCGCGTAATGCACGGCATGCTTGTGTACCTGAGTAATCGAACTCGGCACTTTGTCCGATAACAATCGGGCCGGATCCGATCACCAGGACTTTTTTTATTTTATTATTCATTGGATTATTCTTCCTCTTTTTTGTCCGAATGTTTATGCTCTTTTCCTTCATGTGAATGCACATGTTCTTCGTGAGAATGCGCGTGTCCTTCGTGCCCCTCTTTATCATCATGCTCATGGCCTTCATGTGAAAGATCATGTTCGTCATGCTCTTTTGCGCTCGAGTCAATAAACTGGAGCATGAATGACGCGCCAGCCATGAAAGACTCCCGCATAGCCTCTTTTTTCGATGCCATCTTCAATTCGTTCTTGGATTGGGACATGAACTGCTCGAAACCTTTTCCAATAACTGCTTCAAGGAACTCGCCAGTCTTTACCATCTCATCTTTCGGCACATCCACATGGATTTTCCCAAGATTTTCTTTCGGGATTTCCTTACCGATCTTCTTATAGCAGTTATAACACGAATGCTTTTCGTAATGCATCATGTTCTCAGGGCACTCGATTTCTACGCTGCAGAAGCTGCAGCTTATCTTGTTCATTTTTTCCCTTTTTTCATTTTTGTCTTCCATGTTTATCACTTCCATATTTTGTTCCAATTTAATTTCATGTATTCATTTATTTCTTCATCATTTTTACGAATTTATCGAATAAAAATTTCGTATCATGCGGCCCTGGATTAGCTTCAGGATGGTACTGGACACTGAACATCTGCAATTCTTTGTGTTCCATCCCTTCAACTGTTTTATCATTAAGGTTGATCTGGGTGATTTCAAAACCATCCGGGATGTTTTTCTCTCCACCATCAACCGCAAATCCATGATTTTGCGTAGTGATCATAACCCTGTTTGTTCGTTTGTCCAGGACCGGGTGGTTCGATCCGCGATGCCCGAACTTTAATTTAAATGTCTTTCCTTCAAACGCATGTGCAAGCAATTGGTGGCCAAGACAAATTCCGAACATTGGAAGCCCAGATTTTGCAAGCGAGAGAATCGTTTT
>JBFYLN010000121.1:0-5224 GCA_041305425.1 Microcaldota archaeon
ACATATGGTCTGGGTGCTTTCAGAAGGGAACAAGGTGAGGATTGGATATGCGATGATCGAATTGAACAAGCAGACGCTCCTTATCACCATGAAGCCAAATGATAGCAGGACGGATACCTTCAGCATAAAGGATATTTGGGATAGCGATATCAACACAGCAATAAGTTATAGTTGGGCTTACCCAGCTGATGCAAGCTTTTCGCTTGCTCCAGGAAATGCAGCACTCACACCAAACGCGAGCGTTTCGGTAACTACGACTACAACCACGGTAGACAAGGCGATCGGGATTTATCTTTCTGAACTGGAAATAAGCGCAAGCGACGCTTTTGGCAATAGCGAAGTAGTGAAGATGCCAATCATTTTGCAGGTCCTTGAGAACCCGAACGAAAAACCGCCGCTTTTCATCGTCCCTCCGATATTCAATGCCACGATAAACCGCTCGATGTCTGAAACGCAGACGTTCCAGGTATGCACAAATACGCAGACATCTGTCACTTCAGTTGATTTCTTCGCTTCATCAGGTGATCCAGGTGCCTGGATGAGCAACCTGGGAAGCCTAGGACCGATCGGGAAGGACACGTGTGTCCCAAAAGAAATCACAGCGACTGTTCCCCCCGCTGCGCTGCTTGGGAATATCAGCGGCAATATAAATTTGGTTGGAAATGGTGGCCCGGCAAATGCGAAAGACTCGCTCGCGCTACAGATAACTGTTGGCGGGGCAAGGGACAATCAGTGCCCGATTGTCAGCAACATCACAACGAGCAAGAGGAGAGTGCATCCCCTGGAACCAACTTCACTACTGGCAATCGGAGATGACAATACTACCGGAGGATCGCTAATTCGGAACTGCGAAATCAAAATGGATGATGGAGTCGGGATTGACCAGATGTTCCCGAATGACGGAGCATTTGACAACCAGACTGAGAATATCAGCTTCACATACTTTGAAGGTTTCAATTTCGGAACGCACAAGGCATCATTGAGGTGTTTTGATATCGATGCCGGGAACAATACGTTCTGCAACTGGACGAATTATTCTTTTGTTATTGGAAAGCACATACTTTTCGTAGTTGCAAGCGGAAATGAAACTGACTGGTCGAATTGGATCACAACAGCATATAACAGTTCGATTTCAAGCACTCCGTGGGACTATGATGTCGCGACAACATCCCAGGTGCTTGCAGGAACAGTGAAAATGGATTTTTACGATGTGGTGATTTTCATTGACTGGAGCAATGATAATGCGTTTGTAGGTTTAGTCAATGACTACAAGGCAAAAGGCGGATACCTGGGCTTGTTTGGGGAATCGGCGCACAAAGCAGTCAGAGACCTGAATGTCACCTGGCACCCGGACAATCCCCATCCAGAGCATAGCATAAATATTCTAAATAATAGCCATTATGTCACGCAGGATTTCTCATTAGGATTGGTGACCATCACGGATTCAGGGACTGTGAAAACGTATGAGCTATGGAATTCTGAACCATATACGAATCTTGGCGCCTCGGGATGGTTTTATCCAGGTACAAGCAGAACTATCCTGGCTGATGTAAATAGAACCATTTTCTGGGGCGTCATGGACCCATGGAAAATGAATGCGAACGGAGCTCTCATATCAACGAGGGTTATTGATTACATGATAAATCAGTCTATGGTTGGATGAAAAAATGGGCATAGGATTGAAGGATAAAATGCGTTTATGCAAAGCGCAAGTAACTGGAGAATTCATGATCGTGCTTAGCGTGATGCTTGTCCTTTTCTATATATTCTATGCGTTATATGCAAACCAGATAGTCATATCCTACCAGGCAGATGAAAAGATCATGGCAATGAGAGTTGCATCCTCAGTACAGTCTGCGATAAATTATGTTTTCCTTGCAGGCGATGGGGCAAGCTATAACACATCGATACGAACAAGCGGCATGGATGTGAAGATAATCAATGGGGTCGTGGAAGCGCATTCTGGATTTTCAAGCTACTACCTCCCTTTATTGACAAACAGGGTCAATGTAACAACAATAAACGCGGGCGACATTTCCATAAGGAATAACTTGGGGGCGATTGAGATTGTGCAATGAATATCAAAAAAGCAGGAAAGGACAGATATGGAGCCTTGACCTGATTTCCGGAATGACACTACTCTCTATCATGGTTCTCTTATTCGTACTCGAGTGGAACTACCTCGCGCTCAGGTGGAACACATCATCATCTTATCGGGAGATTTTAGGAAGAGCGATATTCGCTTCAGATGCGCTCTTCACTACAAACGGCGATCCGGTCGGATGGGAGAGGATCGCGAATGTGACTGAAAACAATATCAGTTCGATCGGACTTGCGAATTCGAGGAATTCTCTTGATAATGAAAAACTGAATAAGCTGCTTTTGATGAATGCGAGCCAGGATGATTATGAGCTTGTGCTTTCGCGTATCGGGCTTGCAGGATGCCAGATGTATATCAAAATCACTGACCTTTTTGACAATAGCACATACTACACTTATGGAAGGCAATCAGGATTGAATAATTCTGCGGTAGTCGATCGGTTTGTGATATTGAATGGAACCACTGTCGCGAAGGCGAAATTGGAGGTTTGGCGCTGATGGAGAATAAAAGAATAAACGAAAACAGCAGCCGCGGATTCGTCATCACAATCGATGCAATCGCCGCACTTTCATTCATGCTTCTTTCATTGTATTTTATCCAAGCTACAAGCTTCAATCCTGTGATGCTAAAAGGAACTCAGCTAAAACAGATTTCACTTGACACCATGATCGTACTTGAAAAATCAGGGAGGCTGGAGAATGTTCTTGACCTCAATAGCACTGCAGCACGGGAAGTATTGCTTGCGACTCCGGAACAGGTCTGCATGCAGTTAATGATCTATGCAACCAATGGAACGTCGATCGCGACAATAGATAAGCCAGGCTGTGGTGGGATCGGATCCGAATCCCAGGTCCTTTATGGGGTGTTCCGGTCTGATGGGGAATTGTATAGCTCCACATTGAAGAGCTGGTATAACCAGGAGGTCATTGAATGAATTGCAAAAGACAATCCGGCTCTAAAAAAGGCTTCATCTTTTCCGTTATCGCGATTTCGTTCATGATGCTCCTTATTCTTCTTGCAACTACAATGGCAAACGAATATTGGGAAAGCGAACGTGTAACATCCGCTCCAGTACCGAATGTTTATGCAGCAGCAAGCCTGGATAATATTGGGATCCTGTTTGCAGATACATTGCTTCCTGACTCCTCGGTCACTACAACGAATGTAAGTTCTGTCGTCTATATTGCAGATTATCTGCCAAGGCAATCTAATTCAAGCCAGATCTCAGGACTAAAGACATTTGCAGAAGGTTCGCTTGCAAACTCGATGCATGCGCAAATAAGCGTGAACACTACACAAGTTCAAAGCAGTGCGCTCAGTGTTTCACTGATGGATAATTATTTTTTCGAGAGTACCATGAATAATAATAGCACGATGGTTTTTAGGAGCGCGGAGAACGCCAGCTCAACAAACGCAACACAATATAATATCACATTCAGTGTGAGCGACTTCCGCACAAGCGTCAGTGATTTCAGTTATTCTGGCAATGGCTCAATGAATGTCACGATTATTTACAGCGACAAAAATGGCACAGCATCAACAAGCGGGTCGCTTAACCCGAATGCTGCGAACCATTTTGTGATCGATTATGTTTCTGGAAAAGCAGACATCATTATCGGAAGGGTGGATCGGGGAAGCTCGCACCATAATGGCGCATTGATGATGAACCTGACAAACGAGAGTGCTACTTATTCTTTTACTGCAGAAGTGCCTGTTCCATCAAAGGATGCTTCAAGTTTGATCGTGTTCCCTATTCCAATGACTTACACGCAAGGCGGGATCACGAAGATGGTGAATGCGAGCAAGTGAATTCTATATGTGTGAAGGAGTTTTCTCAAGCAGTGCGAGGAAAACATGGACTGGAATTTTTTTTATCTCACCTGTCAGGTCAGTCTCGTTTTTTGTGATCATGTAACTATTGTCAACAAACCCGCCAAACATTCCCATCTTCTCGCTTCTTTCCCGGTACTTGACTTCAAAGCCAGAAACTTCTGATTTTCCATTAAGCAAAACGAAATCAAGCTCTTTCCCGGATTCGTTATAGAAAAAAAGAAATGATTCTGCCTTCTGCATCGGTGTTTCCCTGCTTGCCCTAAGTCCAGTAGCGACAATGCTTTCTACGATCTTGCCTGCATTGTCCTCTGACTCGAGCATTTCCTTGCAAGCAACAAATGCGTTTTTCTCAGAAAAATATGAATAGATTGACTGGAATAGAAATGGGTCAGCGATATACATTTTTTTAAGGACAGTTTTCTTGCCATGAAGTTTTCCTGCATAATTTTCTGTCAGGTTGAGGATCATCAATTCATCCATCCATTCAATGTATGACTCCACAACCTGCTGGCCGGTCCCTAATTCGCTTGCAATCTCGTTATACTTCAACATTTCACCTTGCCTCTTAACCTGGCCAGTAATGCTCAAAACTCCAGTAACCCATGTTTTTAAAATCGCTTCTGCGGTGTTCGGATCTTTATGCAATGAAACTAGTTTTTCAAGGATTGAATCCAATATGTCTGAATAAATCCTTTCTTTTATCTGCAAGCTTCCAAATTCCTTTTGTGAAGACAAAAGGCTGTGGACTGATTCTGGAAAACCTCCACATAGTGTATAAAGGTTAAACAGAAAAACAAGCTCCTTTTCAAGATAAAACAGGCTGCTTTTTTTCAGGGTTGCAATGAATTGTTCGGATCCCATATCCGTGGAAATCGATCTGCTCGTAATTTCTTTTCTGATTTTGGCTACTGTTTCCAAAGTAAACAACTCTGGGAAAGAGAAGGTCAGCAAATTTTGATAGTAGTTTGAATTAAAAATCGTGAAAAGGAAATCCCGGAACATGAGCGGCCGGATAAGCAGGCGTATGACACCCCTTCCAGCAAGTTTCATTGCACCTTTTTCCAAGCGGTAGGGATCTGAGCCAGTTACAAGGATAGTGGTATCTTTTAGCAGATTGCTATCTGAAAGATTCTGGAATGCAGATGCCCATTCTTCGGGTTCGCCGCAATCGCTTACTTCGTCAATAAAGATGTATTTCCGTTTTTCAGTGATATTTTTATCCAGGAACGCACGGATTGCCTTTGACATGTCAACTACGCTTCTTATGATGCCTTGCGTGCTAAGATACAT
>JBFYLN010000122.1:0-6515 GCA_041305425.1 Microcaldota archaeon
CTGTAATTCTCCGCTGTGCGGTGCGAATATTTTGTCGTATAATCCTTTGCAATAACATTCAACAGATTCTTTTTTTCGAAAGGCGATGGATATCTTTTCATAACTGTCCGTTCTTTATCCAGTCCTAAAATATCCCTGTGCATCTCAAGGGGAAGCAACGTCCCGCTCATGAGCAGGGCAGAATGGCATTTATTCAATACTGACGTCCCAATTGATGGGTCAAGATATTTTTTTGACAAGCTCACATACTCGCCTTTCCTGCGCAAAATCCTCACTACTCCGCTATCGCCTTCTTTCCATCCAGCGATGAATTTCGATATGCGTAGAAGCGCGGATTTGCTGTTTGTCTTCTCGACAAATGCAACTCCCATTTCTTCGAAATGCGATGCCACATTGTCGGCTTCAATTGGAAATGCGGCAAGCATATTCTCAAACCCGAGTGTCGAAACAATTTTTTCGTTTGATTCTTTCAATCTTTCATTTGCCCAACTTACGAATTCCTTTTCAAGCGGCAACACATCCAAACCCAAAAATTTCATTTCTTTCTCCGCTCGCCTGAACACAAAACTCGAGACTGTAGACGACAAGTGTTCGCGCACCCGCCTTCCCAAATTGTGCGCCTCATCAATAATCACGATCGAGCGCTCGAGTTTTTTCTTTGTTTTCAAAAGCAGAATATTCCTTATATCCGGGATCATGAAATGATAATAATCCGCGATGATCACATTGGAAATCCCTGCAAGCTTCATCAGCCATTCATACGGGCAGCAGTTGTTCGCTTCCCCGATTTTCACGATTTCATTGTGCGTTTTCGCTGCCCCGTAATCAGCAAGCAATTCCTTGAAAAGAATATTCGCTTTTGTTTCCTGGACTTTATTGAATCCTTTTGCCCTGCCATAGAACATGCAAGTTTCATTTTTTCTTTTCTTTTCGCAAGACTGGTAAAATCCGTCATGGTCAAGGTCGGATAAAACCGTGTCGATACACGCGTAGCGCCGCCCGATCAAATCCACAGCTTTTATCCCGAGCTTTTGTTTTTGCGCAATTCCATTTACAACTTCAACTGCCATCTTGTGCTGGGAGATTTTTGGTGTTAAAAAAAACACAGTGAGGTCAGTTTCATGTGCATAAGTGAGTGCAGCAGAAAGTGCAGAATCAGTTTTCCCTGTCCCCGTTCCAGCATGCGCAAGCATTATTTTTTCATCAGTCATCGCTAATATCGCATCCTCGATGAATTCCTTCTGGAATGGACGGGGGGTTGTGTGGCGGAAGAAAAAATCAGGCGCATTTTGCATTGGAAATATTACATGTGTGAATGATTATATTCTTTCCCGCTCTATTTTCGTATCGATGCCCTCATCAATGAAATTCCTTTTCAACTCCCCTGCGATCCTCTACAAGAAAGCGCTCATCATCGGCGATACTCATTTTGGGATGGAGGACAAGCTGCGCGAAAAAGGGATATACGACCTGCAGTTCAGCGACCGGCTTTTCGAAAAAATAAAATCTTTACTCGCAGAAACAAAAGCGGAAAAGCTGATTATCCTCGGCGATGTTAAGGAAAAAATCACGATCCTAGACTCCAAAACACAAGACATTCTTGCCAAGCTCAGCATGCTCACCGAGCTGATAATCGTGCGCGGAAACCATGACGGGGGAATCGAAGGGTGTGGTGCAAAAATAATCGCATCAGATGGTTTTGTCCTCGGAGATTTGGGCCTTGTGCATGGGCAATCATGGCCGAGCACTGAGTGCATGAACGCGAAATACCTTATTTCCGCGCACCAGCATCCGCTGCTTTCTGTCGTCGATAAATCTGGAAAAATGCATTCTGAGCCTGTGTGGATTTTCGCAGATTCCGACGAAAAATCTATTGCAGAACACTACAAATCGTTCAATAAACATATAAAACTCATATTAATGCCGGCGTTCAATCCTCTTGTGGGAAAGGCATTTCACGCCGGAGATTCGTACATGGGCCCGATACTGAGCAATAACCTATTTAAAATCAACGTCGCATCAGTATATCGTTTAGATGGTACAAGTTTAGGCGAACTTGATAAAATTTAAATGAGATGATTCCCATGGGCAAAAAACGAAGGGGGCGTGACCGCCTCGAAAGATGCTGCTCATGCGGCCGGTCCGTGCCGCGTGACAAGGCAGTGTCTTATACGAGAAGGAGCAAATTTTCCACTGATCTCCCAACCGGAGATAATGTTGTGGCATTTAGTGAAGCCGACGTCTATTATTGCATCAGCTGCGCAAAACACCAAAAGATTTTCGAAAAAAAACGAGAACAGGCCCAGAGGATGAAAGAAAGACTCGGGGGATTCTGAATGGAAAAGGTCGAGTGCGAAGGCCGAAGATACATCGCATTCAGACAATCACTCGGAAATCTTCCTTTGATCGTTGTCAAGGCAAAAAAAGGCTATGTCGCGTGTTCATATATTGATAAGGAAACTGCAGAGAAAGTTGGCGATGTTGCCGCATTTGTTTCTGGCGTCAAATCAATGGATGATTTCTTCCGTGCCAAGGTCCGCATGACAACAAGCTGGGCCGAGGATATCGGAATTCGAGAGGGAATGTCTGTACGAAAAGCGCTTGAGATAATGGATTCTGATCCTGTTCTCTAGAGCTGCTTTTCATTTTATTTTCTCTTTTTTTCCCCAACTATTTTCTTTCTCCAAAAACAAGCACTCCGATCAGAATAATTGGGAAGATAAATATTATCGAGCAGAGATTATTCTCGCTACGGGCATAAACATCTGGCTGGATCTTTGCAATATCCTCAACTTGTTTCTTGCAGATCTCCTTGGTCGTGCTCGCGCCGGTTAATAGCGTGTTGTAATCTTTTTGGTCGATCTCATCACATAGCCTATCCGCTTCACCTGCTTGTCCAGGAAGCCGCGCAATTATTTTTGCAATGTCTGCAAAGCAGAGGTTTCGTTCTGCTTCTGCTTTTTTTCGAAGATCATCCTTCGCGTGCTCCGGTTTCATCCCAATGTCATTGTATATCGCTTCACACAATCCTTCGGCTGTTCCAGGATCTTCTGAATATGCTGCTGAAACTGCTGCTATGTGAAGGCACGGGATAAGTTCAGAATCCCTCAATGGCCGCTGTTCGGGATTATCTGTGCTGTAGCAGTCTGCTGCAGTCTTGAGCCCGAGCGATCCGCATAACAAAAAAAGGAAGACAGAAACAACAAGCAGCTTTTCATAAACTCTTGCCATATCATTTCTTCTCTGTGTATTTCTTGAGCAGTGTCTTTGCCTTTGTCAGGACAATCCGGATTTCCTTCTCGTTCTTGGCCCCTGCACATATCACTTTCCCGTTCTTAAACAGGAGAAGCGATGCTTTCGGGTCCTTGAATTTCAGAATCGCGCCGGGGAATTGTTCCGGCTCGTATTCGACATCCTTCAACTTGGATGCGATGTGATATAGGTCAAGCTCAAGCCCGAGTGAAGCTGATGCGACGATATTCGTGATTATGATTTCCGGTTTCTTCTTGGAAAGTATCTTCTTCGCATACGGGGTAAGGAGCTTTATCGTTTTCTCGATCGTCTTCTCAATCAACTCGCGTTTCTTGCATCCGACGCAGACTACTTTCCCGTTCTTAAACAGGAGAAGCGATGCTTTCGGGTCCTTAAATTTCAGAATCGCGCCGGGGAATTGTTCCGGCTCGTATTCTATTTCCTTTATCTTGGTTGCCAGTGAGTACAGGTCCAACTCAAGTCCAAGCGATGCAGATGCTACCATATTCGTTACGACAAATTCAGGCGTCTTTGCCAATATAACCACCTTTATAAAGCTTTATAAAGGATGCAATTGTTTATAAATACTTTCTCTCAACACTTTTGATGAACATTGGCGTAATTTTAATAATATAAATGTAATAATGGGTGGAACCATGGTCAAGAACTCCAAAGGCACACTTAGCGGAAACTCCAGGAAACTACGGGGAAAAACTGGGCTCACAGTATCAAAAAGGGTCCGGACATTTGAAATTAACGACGGCGTGATTATCGACCAGAAAGCGGTTTCCAAAGGCCAGCCACACATGCGTTATCGGGGCAGGCATGGGACGATCATCCGCAAGCAGGGAAAAAGTTATGTCGTGCGGATCCAGGATGGCGGCATGAAGAAAGAGCTCATCGCAAGCCCGATCCATCTCAAAAGCGTATAGGTGTACATATGAATGTTATTTCATCACGGCCTTTGACAGTGTCAGAGGCAAAATCAATGCTCGATGAACGCGGAAAGGAAATCCCGCTCGAGTCAGAGCAGATCCAGGCTTCAGAGCACGCTGAGCGCTTTAACCACCATGATGCAGATACCTGTGCCGGGCTTGTCAAGGAACTTGTAAAAGAGAAAAAGCTCGACCCGGAAATCGCAACAAAAATCGTCGATATCAGCCCAACACACACCGAAACCCTCAAAGCGGTCCTTGTAATGAAGCGCATCGAAATGAGCGATGATGATGCGAATGAATTGGTAAAAACACTGCGAAAATGAATCGGCAGTATCTGGTGTGATTGCTATGGAAGATTATGCTTGGGTTGTTGAATATTTGCCATTAGGGCATGCATCTGCGATAAAAAGAGAACCTGCAGTGCAGCTTTTAGGCACGCATTTTTTTACCCTTCTTGAAGCATCAGTGAAACCAGAAGCCTCCATTGCAATCGGGCAGAAAGTGTGCGTAGGAAAAGAAGGGCGGAATGAAGTCGAGCATATCAAAGGAAGGCTCAAATACGAGGACCTGACAAACGGGGCAAAGGAATTCCTCCCCAATATCGTGAAAAAGGCAGTAACTGAACGCGAGAAGGATTTCGTCGACTTCCTCAACAAGGCAAAGCCGATTTCAATCCGTGTCCATACATTGGATCTTCTCCCCGGTATAGGGAAAAAGACCATGGAAGCGCTTCTTCATGAACGCGAGAAGAAGCCATTCGAGAATTTTGCTGAATTGCATAAGCGCGTCCCGAGCCTGTCTGACCCGGTGAATGTTTTTTCATCAAGGATCCTCAACGAGCTTGAAGGAAAGGAGAAATACTTCTTATTCACAAAACCTCCCTTCGAGCGCATCGACCGGTTTAGGAGATAACTCAGTTTTCTTGTCGTACTAATTGGAAAACTCAAGGTTGCTCAGTAACCGAAAACTATTTAAATACCTACTGTCCAAATTAATAGTAATATTTAAAAGGCTTTTTATGTTTGGAGGGGTTTTATTATGGCAACAGGAACAACCAATACCACGACTGGAACTGGATCTAGCGGGTCTACAGTGACCAAATGCCCTGAATGCAAAGGCATCAGGCTTATAAGGGATTATGAAAAGGGAGAATTGCTTTGCGCATCATGCGGTTTAATCATCGCAGAAAACATCCAGGACCTTGGCCCTGAATGGCGTGCATTCGATGCTGAGCAAAAAGGAAAGCGGGCAAGAGGCGGAGCGCCGATCAAATTCATGAGGCCAAACAAAGGCCTTGTAACCGAAATCGACCAGTATAACCGGGACATCCGGGGTGGAAAGATTTCGCCAAAAAAACAGGCTCAGCTTTACCGGATGAGGAAATGGCACAAGAGGGTGTCGATTGCCACGTCAATGGAAAGGAACCTTGTCATTGCGCTTGCGGAATTGGACCGTGTTGCAAGTTCCCTTGGCCTTCCTGAAAATATCAAAGAATCAGCTGCACTCCTATACCGGAAAGCGGTAAAGGAAGAGCTTATACGGGGCAGGCTTATCGAATCCGTTGTTGCCGCAGTCATATATGCAATCTGCAGGATGCAAGGCATTCCGCGTACGCTTGATGAGATCTCCAGGTCATCTGGAATCGAGAAAAAGGAGATTGGCAGGGCTTACCGGTTCCTCAAGACCGAGCTCAACGTTAATGTCCCTTTGACCGATCCGGCACAATATGTCCCGAAATTCGCGACAGCATTGAAGCTTGGAGGGCGCGTGCAGGAAGAGGCGACAAAGCTGATCAAGAAGGCGTTGCGCAAAGGGCTGATCTCAGGCCGTGGCCCGACAGGGGTTGCGGCTGCGGCTTTGTATATTGCCAGTGCGATGTTTGGCGAGAAGAAGACGCAGAAGGAAGTCGCCGATGTTGCTGGCGTGACCGAAGTCACAATCCGGAACAGATACCGGGAGCTTAAGAAGGAACTCGGGTTGAAGATCAATCTGTAAACTTCTTTTTTTATTCTTCTATTAACTTTTCATTTCATATTCTCATTACTTTCAACATACTTTTTTTTACCATGACAAATAACATTAAATAATGTTTGTTGTAATAAATATGTTTATGAGAAAGCTAGTTTCCAATCAATCTCCGCTTCACAAAGAAAAAAATGAAGGGCAAAATCAAAGCGGCAATATTCGGAAAAATACACTTCTCCTGCATACTTTTGTTGGGTGTTGCCTTGTAGATCCTGGTTCGCACATCTATGTTCGAATTGTGTATGTTTATGTCAGAATGTCTTCCAGAGAACTGAACAAAGGCGAAGAAGTGTTATTTAG
>JBFYLN010000123.1:0-2594 GCA_041305425.1 Microcaldota archaeon
AATTGCAAAATTAAAGGGCGAAGCTTCAAGGTTGGGTCTCTTGATAAAGGGAATTTTTCATCAGTGAACATCGGTTCCTTTGGCCAAGTAGATCTTAGGGGTGGAGTATTGCAGGTAACTGATTGTGATATGGATTCGGGCATTTTTGTCAGCATTGGAATCTTCAATTTCCTTTCAGATCCTGGAACAAAATATATATTGCAGAATAACCGGATTGGGTATGATTCGCCCTTATATTCCGAATCCAATGCTTTTGGCATACTGCTAGGATATCCAACGCTTTCTGGATCTCCATTCCCATTGGGAACTGCAGTCATATCAGGTAACGCCATCAGATTAAACCGCTATCACACAACGAACAACTTTGATACTTCGACTGGAGGGATTGGAGTTTCTTCATTAAATATTAATTCCGCAATACCGAGTTTGGATGCTTTGATATCAAACAACAGCATCGTTTTCAGCCAAACCATTAACCCTAAATATCTGCCATTTCCTCCATTAAATCCTTTATTACATCCGGCTTTCCCATTTGATGCAATTGTAATCGATGATTTGGGTTCTGTACCTTTAATAGCTGAAATTACAGGAAACACGCTTGCAAGCGCACCAGGAAGTGTTCTGGCTAAACGCGGAATTACTTTAGGTATGCAAAATGCTTTGCTTAAATTCAATGTATCAAAAGCAAGAAACGTCTATGTCCATGACAATGATTATTCAGGACTGAATGTGAGTATTGCAAAAGTCTATATCGGCCCGCAATCAACATATAACACAGTAACCGAACCAAGCTTAGCATGCTCAGACATTTCCAACAATGGCACAGACAATACAATAACTGCATACTGCGGTTTATGCCTCTACTAATAATCTCCCCTTTTTTCTTTCTGTGCGTCACTGGGGCGCGCTTTTCTTCTTTATTCTGTGCGCCATGCAAGCGCACTTTCTTTATTCTTTAGAGAATCGCAAAACTATCTGAGAGGCGTTTTTTCCTTCTTCATTTTCTTCCCGCCGACAGGAAACCCGCCACCCGAAACCGTACATTTCTCCCTAAC
Source organism: Microcaldota archaeon (assembly GCA_041305425.1). Lineage (GTDB taxonomy): Archaea > Micrarchaeota > Micrarchaeia > Anstonellales > Bilamarchaeaceae > CAILMQ01. The sequence goes on from JBFYLN010000123.1 coordinate 1,056, forward strand.
TGCACCCAACAATATCCTTCACCGAAGGCGCGAAATCCGGGATCCTGAAACTGTCCTTTCCGCATGCAACACCCGGCCCGCACATGGGAGCGAAATCCCTTGTTTGCGAACCATAACAAATCGTCGCATGGGAATACGAATATGTCCCTCCTCCATCCACAGTGCTCCAGTATGCATCCACATCAGGAATCAGGTTTGTATGGTATCCTGGCAATGTATTATTCACCCAGAAGCACCATCTTGATTCATTCAGGTTCTTGCAATATGGATAACCTGACTGTGGCAATCCGCCTGGGTTCACATCAAAACTATTCCCTGTCGTATCGACAACATGCCATTTCGCATCTCCAGGGAACCGAACGACATTGTAGCAGTGCGCTCCATCGCATGTATTTCCAATATCATCCTGTGAATATCCTGCTTTTCGGAGCAGCGTAGCAGTCGCAAGGCTATAATCCCTGCAAACTCCTATTTTATAATCATTGATCAGATGCTCGGCAGTTGGTGTCGGATTTGTGTAAAGCGTATCCAGCTCCTGGTATCCCTGCATCCATCGTGCGTACGTTCCCATTCCCTTGATTATGTACATGCCAGTGCATTTCCTGCAGTTGTTTCCTCCAAGGGTTATCGCTTCCCTGCAAAGCGCAGGGTCAGGCATGCCATTCACTTCCTCATCGCTTGTCGCGCTGCAGCAATCCTGCGCTTCTTCGATTATGAAATCCAGGTCAGGGTGGCAGATCTCATACCATCTGCATGGATACTCTAGTTCCCCGTCTGTCCATGTAAGGTTTATGCGGTGGTTATCGCTCGGATAGTTTGATGTGCAAGGCGTGTCTGAAGGAGCGTATTTCACACTTGTCGTGCATCGCGTGTTGCATGGTGCGCATTTGCCGCCGCAATCCACTCCGGTTTCGTCCTGGTTTTTTATTCCATCTGAGCAGGTGCCGCCAGACGATGACGCGCATGCATAAGCCCGCACGCACGCCCCGTTGCTGCAGCCAAAGTGGCAAAAGTAATTCATTGAAGATATCGGCTCATCGCTTTCCCCGGTCTCATATTTTGGGTTACAGTATCTCTCCTGCACATGCGCATTGGAGCCGGTGTAGCCGCAGGAGTCCTCTGCGAAATAATTCGTGATCGTATAGCCGATGCCGGTTTCGTTTTTGTCATTGCTGCTGGTCAGGGGATTGAAGCTTGGGACCTTTTCCCGGTATTCGATTTTCCCTTTGAAGTACTTGTTCCTCCCTGCCTCATTGTCCATGCACCTGCAGCCATTCTCATAGACAAGCTCGCCTTCTGGCGTTTCCGGGCATTCATCCATTATGTTCATCACGCTGTCATTGTCCCCATCATCAAATCCACTGGAGTCTATCGGGCCTTTCACAATGCGTTCAGTATTGGGTGCATTGATGGAACGGATTCCTGCATTTGAGATGTTGATCGTTATCGCTCTCGATGCGCTTATGCCAATGATGCTTTTTATTGGGCTTGTGCCTGTCTTGTTCGTCTGGTTCAATGTCATGTTCTTGATAAGGGACT
>JBFYLN010000124.1:0-19008 GCA_041305425.1 Microcaldota archaeon
ATGGCAAAAGTATATAAGCCCATGTGGGAAGAGGGTCGGGCTTTAGTACATAAAGGACAGCCGTAGATCCCAAATAAATCGGGGAATAGAATAAAGCAGCCAGTGCGAACCTCTTGAGCATGGAAATCTATACGGAAGAAAAGAGTATAAATATAGCGGTAGTTGAAACTGGACTTCAATAACCTAGAAACTCAAAAACAACTGGGTTAACGCTGAGGTGAGAAGAAAAAAAAATTAAATTGCTCCGTCAGGGATTTGAACCCTGGTCGATGGAGTGAAAGTCCACTATCCTTGACCGGTTTATCTGAACCATCTGACTTTTATTGAAGCCAAAAAGCCACTAGACGAACGGAGCGAAAGGTCATATCTTCTTGGTAAGAATCATTTTTATAAGTTGGCATGAACTGCCAAAAGCAAAATTCTACTTTCTTATCGCCTTTATCAGTTCAGCATGCACTTCATCAACCGACCTGGACCCGTCGATTTTCATCCAATTTTCGCAAAGAAACTTTTCATCGTATAACCTAAGGAAATTCTCCCGAACTTTTCCAAGATATTTTTTATCTTCCTCGTACCTGTCAAGCTGCTTCTGTTTCCTTTTCCTTTCCTGTGAAACATCCGCGCTGATATCGAGGAGCAAAACCTTATCTGGTTTTATATAACCTATGCCATCAACGATTTTTTTTGCCTGAGGGTATAAGATTTCATTCAGCTCATAAGCGATTGTAGAAAACACATACCGATCGAGAATCACCAGTTGGTTTTGTTCTAGTGCATCCTTTATCTTTTTTTGTTCGTTGGCAATATCTGAAAGAAAAAGCAGGAATATTGATTTTGGCGCAACCTCCACTTTCTTTTCAAGGTAGTCATTTAACATGGCAAAGTTTTTTGTAGGATATTTGAACACCTTGGCATCCGGGTAATCTTCCCGAAGAAGCAATATCTGAGTTTCCTTGCCGCATCCGTCAATGCCTTCAATGACAACCAACATGATACTTTCATTCTCAAGTAAAATATAAAAGGGGATGATAAGCCAAAAACCCATTTCTGTAATATCGGATGCTTCAAGAAATTATATATTTTACAAATTTTATCCAAACTAACGGAAAGTAGCAAATATTTATAAATATTATCTGTTTATACATGAAAAGAGGAAACAAGTTCGGTATGTTTCCATATATCAAGCGGATTTCGGCTCTCTTCCGGGCCGAGTTTTCCAACCTCGGCCGGGCTCGACTCATACTTCATCGGGCCCGGCATTCAAAATAAAGTTTACGGTTTCCATGATCAAATTATCGTTTCGGGTTTCCAGTGTACGGTTTTGCGTTTGGCCCTGTTCCCTTATCCAAATATAAACCTTCCAATCCAATATTTTATTCTAGTTCTTGAATTAAATTATCTGGTGGGAAAATGGACTTGATATCAATTCGTGACCTTGGAAAAGACGAAGTGGAGAAGATACTCGAATCCGCTGAAGCGATAGAGAATGGCAAGAAAAAGCCAGACCATAAGGGAAAAATCCTGGTCACGCTTTTTTTCGAGCCATCGACCCGGACAAAGCTCTCGTTCCAAAGCGCAGCAGAGCGCAACGGGATGCAGGTCATTGATTTTCTTCCGGAAACGAGCTCGCTGAAAAAAGGCGAAACGTTCATAGATACGATCAGAACTGTTGAAGGATACGGCGACCTCTTCGTCATAAGGCATCCGACTGAAGGTTCCGTCCGATTGGCTGCGGACGTTTGCAGCAAGCCTGTAGCCAATGGAGGGGATGGGGCAAACCAGCATCCTTCGCAGACGCTAATCGACCTCTTCTCGATAAAAAAGACAAAAGGGAAAATCAGCGGCCTGAAAGTCGCATTGGTCGGGGACCTGAAGCACGCAAGGACGATGCGATCGCTCGTTTACGGGCTTTCCATGTTCGGGGCGCATATCATCCTCATTTCCCCAAAGGGGCTCGAGCTCCCGAAATCCGATGTCGAAGAAATATCGAAAAAGTTCGCAAGCAATATCGAAGTTCGCGAGAAATTGGATTTCAATGACGCGGACGTCTTATACGTGTGCAGGATCCAGGAAGAGAGGTTTGCAGATCCTTTGGAGGCAAAACGCGTAAGCGAGCAATTCAGGATCAAAAAAGATGACCTTAAGGATGCGAAAAAAGACCTTGTGATTTTGCATCCGCTCCCGAAAATAAATGAAATCGATCCAGCAATAGACGTATTGCCACAGGCAAAATATTTCGAGCAGGCGCATTATGGGATCCCGGTCCGCAGGGCGATCCTGGACTGGCTCCTTACAAAATGATTCGTGCATGAATGTAAATATTTAAAGGTGAAATTATGCTGAAAGTCGATGTTATCGAGAAAGGGACGGTTGTTGACCATATCAAATCCGGAAAGGGCGGCAAAGTGCTAAGCATCCTGGGTGTTGGCGAGAATTATCCTGGGCGCGTTGCCCTTGTCATGAATGTCCCAAGCAAAAGCCTTGGGAAAAAGGATATTGTCAAGATCGAAGGGAAGGCGGTTTCAGAGGAAGTTGCTAACATGATCGCATTGGTTTCTCCTGGAGCCACGATCAATATCATCGACGACTCTAAAGTGTCAAAAAAATATGTCGTACACCTTCCTGACGAGCTTAAAGGCATGGGCAAATGCCCGAACCCGAATTGCATCACAAACAAGGAGGATGCAATGAAACATTTCACAAAAGACAAGGAATCCTTCAGGTGCCATTATTGCGAGCGGGCATTCGGTGCGCACGAGCTTGTTTGAAAAAAAACGTTATGTGTTAAATGATGGCTACATGTTTATAAATCTTTTGCAACATAATATTCTATTATGCCTAAGCGAATAATCGAACCGCTAGTCCCGCAAATAAGTGCAAAACCCAGCGGCACGCCTGGCAAAATCCCTTCTCTTCCTCCGATGGTGGATGGCATCCCAAAGGAAAGAATCCAAAAAGAACCGGTCAAAGCGCCGGTGAAAGCAAAAAAAGAGAAAAAACACGACCCGCTAATCGGCCAACTGCTCGAAGGAAAATACCGGGTAATTCGAGAAATAAATTCCGGTGGCATGGGCTCGATTTACCTGGCAAAAAATGAAGTGTTGGATAAAATCGTAGTAGTCAAGACATTTTTTTATCAGTCATTGGACCCTGATGCAAGTGCCAGGGAGTGGAAAGCTTCAGACTCCGGGCATCCAAATATCATCTACATACTTGACAATGGGCTAACCCCTTCCGGGAACCAGTTCATCGTAATGCAACGGCTTTTGGGCAAGGATCTTTCTGTAGTTTTAAAAGAAAACAAGCGATTAAGCTGGCGCAGGGTATTGCAAATCACTGATGACATCTGCTCGGCGTTATCATTTCTCCATAATAAAAAAATCTATCATTGCGATATCAAGCCAGCAAACCTGTTCCTTGCAGAGCAGGGCGGAGCGTATACGGTTAAGCTGCTGGATTTTGGGATCGCAAAAATCTGCAATGACGATTCGATTCGGAACCTTAATGAACACGGGAACCGATTTGTTGGTACGGCGGCATATTCTTCTCCTGAGCAGGCTCAAAACAAAGCAGATATCGACCACCGGGCGGATGTTTATTCGCTTGGGGTTACGATGTATGAATTGCTCTGCGGCTCCATCCCATTCAAAAGCAAATTAGAGCATTCGGATCCCGCGATTAGGAATTCAATTAGGGTTGAGGATATCAAGCGCATGCATATCCAGATGCCGCCCCCTACATTCGGCGAAAAAGGGATCGAGGATGTTCCCTTGGAAGTCGAACGTGATATCGTGATGAGGGCGCTTGAAAAAGACCCGCGTAAGCGATTTCAGTCCATGGCAGAAATGAGGGCACAGATAGCGTCTGTGCTTAAGAAATATGCAACTGTATCTCAAGCAGCAGAAGCAAAAGAAAAAGAAAAAAGCGCTTGGGACCTGATTGTATTAAACGCACAAGCCCAAGAGCGCTCTTTTGGAGAAATCCCGTTTGATGATTCTGCACCTGTTAGTGTTCCTCGTTCGAGCCACAAGCGCAGTTTTGCACCAAAATTCATAATCACTAGCCTCCTTATGGCTGCTGGTTTCGGAGCGCTCTATTACCAGAATAAGGACGGATGTATTGATGGGGCGCATAAACCGGTCCAAACCATTCCGGTAAGAAAAGATGGATCAATGAAAGATGGCCTAAAGCCAAAGGCTGATGGAACACATCCAGTAACAAAGACGCGCGATCGCAAGCCTGACGCATCAATACGGAAAAAGAAAATAACTCATTCACCAGCATCGCAGCCAACAAAATCTGAAACTGATGCTGGCGAGGAATCGGAAAGCGACAGTGCAGACACAGCTGACCCATCGGACAAAACGGAGAATCCGGATAACGCTACACCCGATAATGAAACCCAGGATAAAGACACTGACACGGATAGCAAAGATACTGATCCAGATAGCAAAGATAATCCCGAATCCCAGGAGAGTAATGAAGAATCAGCAAAGGAAAGTGTAGCTCCAAAAGAAACTCAAGCTCCAACAGAAACCGATAATGAATAAATCCTTTCTGATTTATTTCTAATTATGAAAGCGCATCCGATTGATAATGGGTATTTGGTGAGATTGGACAAGGGCGAAGAGATTATTTCATCACTTGTTGGATTTTGCTCAAAGGAAAAAATTGTATTTGCAACTGTTAGTGGAATCGGTGCGGTTTCAAAAGCGAAGCTCGCCGTGTTTGATGCTAAAAAGAAAGAATATGCTGAGCGCGAATTCTCTGGCGACCTTGAGATCATTTCCCTTATGGGGAACATAACGATTGCGGAAGGAAAAGTAAAACCGCATCTTCATGTTTGCATATCTGGCCATGACTTCCTGGCGCGTGCTGGGCATCTTGTTTCTGCGGAAGTGAGCGTGACTTGCGAGATAATTTTGATTGTTTCGGAAGGAAGGATAGAAAGGAAAAAAGATATTGAAAGCGGGTTGATGCTGATTGACTGATCATTATTTCTTCCGCTTCAGCCAGAAGACTGCAGCAACCGCGATCACTGCAATCACAACAATATAAACCGCGTTCGCTCCGAGATCGAATCCTTTTTCGCTCGTTCCGGTTTCATTATTTTGGATAGCGGTCTGATTTTTTATTGGTTCGGTTAGGTTTGTTGGTTGGGTGATATTTGTTGTTGGCTGAAGCGGACAATCGCTATCTGCCCCTGTTGCGCAATCCAAATCGCACTTGGAATCTGCGACCTCATCGCATACACCATCAGCAGCCCCGCTTGCGCAATCCTGCGGGCAATTCAAATAGTTTTCCCCGCTTGCGCATGTTTCATCAACATTGCACTGCACAGCAATCGCAGCGCTCTTCATCCGATATTTCGTTCCGCCAATCCCAACCTCGCTTGGAGAGATCACATAATTCCCGCTGGATTTTGGCTCTATCCAGTATGAAACCGATGTATTCTCTCCAGCAGGAAGCGAGATTTCCCACTCGTAAAGGTACATGGTTCCGTATGTGGTGTTCACGCTCGTAACTCCTGTCTTGTCAAAATTCGCGTCCCCGAGCTTATCGGTTATCATTATCGTCTTGTCGCTTGTTCCGGAGTTCTCTATCGCAATCGTTATCCAGATTTTCTGTCCGATGTAAGCGCTCTCAGGATATATACGATCAATGTTCACATCCCCAAAGCTATCGCCCTGCACTGACATCGCAGATGCGATTGAGGAAAAAGCGAAAAGGAAGACAACAACCCATACAAACACTCTCATATCCGTAGTGAAAGATCCCATTAAGTTAGGATAAATCGAGGGGATTATAAATGTTTCAGGATCTCATTCCGTTTCCACTTGGCAACAAAAATGGCATGATTCCGTTGCCAGTTGGAAACATTTTTAAAACAACAGCCCGAAGATATACAGTGGAATCTCCTTTTCCCTGATCGAGAGCGATTCCTTGACCAGATAGGCGTTTTTCATCCCCCGTATCTGCGAATCCCCTTTGGAATCCCCACCTATCTCGAATATGCAATCGTCTACAAAGTAATCTGGCATCTTTCTACCCGCTTCCCGGACATACATCGCATCAGTTACATGGTGGATAAAAAAATCCTCTCTAAGCGAGCCGATTTCAACCGGCAATCCAAAATACTGGGCAAGTGCATTTCTGAAGGATAGGGGAAGCAGTACTTTATCTTCTCCTCTTATTGCCTTATGTCCGGTTCCATGGGGCGGGACTATAGTCAGTATGCCGCTGATGGAAAGCAGCCGTACTAATTCGATTGTGAATTTTGTCGATCGGTCTATCGAATTTGCAATCGCGCTATAGCTAACTTCTCCTGGCTTGCATGATGCAAGGAACTTAAGAAGCTTGAATGAACTGTCAATATAGCTAGAATCAATACTTTTTAGAGGCAACAAATCCCGGTACACTATCCTTTCGATCACACCCGGATAAACTTCTTTTCCATCGAAAAAAGCTGCCGGAAGCCCGTAATGATGAAGGAATTCAGGATAGAGGTTTATGAACGGGGCGACCTCTTTTGCAATTTCAAGCTTGTCTTCACGGATGCTTTTCATCGTCCGCTTTTTCAGGAGGGTTTTGGTTTTGAAGTAGATATATTCACGGAAAGAGAATGGCTTGAGGTCAACCAGGCTTATCCTCCTTGCAAGGTCAGACGATTTTACGCCTACATCGATTGCAGACGAACCTGTTATTGTAATCTTTGCTTTGCTTTCGTCATAAAAGAGCTTCAGGTCCAATGGCCAGTCATTAAGGACCTGAATCTCATCGATCCCAAATGAAGTGATCCCCTGGCTATATGCATAATCCAGGACATCATACAGGCCATACCCATGTTTAAGAAGGAATTCTGCTCCAATGTACATGCTTTTTTCCGATTTCTTCAAAACTTCTAGGAGCAGAGACGATTTGCCAACGCCTCTAAGTCCCTTAATCCCGTTTATGAGCTTGTGGTTTGACATGGATTCAATAAGATCCTGCGATGCTGGCCTAAGGACATCGACAGCCTTTTCCTTCATCATCCTTTCTGAATATGAGAGAAGCCCGGTGAATTCGTTTTCATCCATGATGCTAATTTGCATAGAAGTATTTTTAAAGCTATTTCCACTTGGCAACGAAAATGGCATTATTCCGTTGCCAGTTGGAAACACTTATCAATGGTTTTCCTGATTCTCGGGAAACAAAATCTTCTTTCTCCTGCTAATACGCCCAAACCGCAATTAGTACTAATCTATATCCATCGAATCCTGAAACAACTTCCTTCCAAAAAGGAAACTATTTTTCGTTCTCTTTGTTTTCTCATTCCATTTTTCCATGCAAAATTAACACAGTTAAAAATAGCCTCTCCGACGTTAAACCTAAGCATTTTAAGACACCAAATGTAACCACTTTTTGTCAAAAAAAAAAACAAATCTTTTAAAACCTAAGAGGCGATAGCTAATGAGTTATCCTGATCCGATGATCGTTTCGGGTCATGGGTTTTGGATTTCCCGTGTTTTAGGGAAATCGGAGGTTGGAAGAAAATTGCGTGGATTTGGAAAAAACCTGCGTTGAGGGAAATCAGCCAAGTGCCTTTGTGCCCTGTATGTCAGGGTATTGGTGCAGGACTGAAAGCCTGATGTTGCAGGGTTGATCGGACCTGTCCTGTTTCTATTCCAGGAGAGGAAAAAAATATATTTTCAGTTCGGCCCTTTTGTTGTTTGGGTGTTGGATGAAAGAAAGAGGATAGACAATCGAGAGAAGAAGTATGTAAGGTGAAACCTATGGTGTATACTCCAAGAAATAGGCGCAAAAGCGCAGGACAAAATATGATTGGAAGAAGCACGAGCTCATACTCAGGCTCGACATTCGGCAACAACATGATGTCGCGTGGTTCGTTCGTCAAAGGCGCGGGCGCGGTTTTCGGAGCGGTCGCTGCTGCAGGATTAGGATTGAGCGGGGTTGCGAAGGCGCAGGAACTGCCTCCTTGGATGCTATGTGCCTTTGAATATTTTGGAGGGTTCCCGGGACCAACTATCACAATAACACAGAATGCCTATGAAGGATGTCCAATGATTCTTCAGATGGCAGTTTCATCCTATCCTGAAATTCAATTGGAATCTGGTAACTACGATCTCAATCTGCTGGAACCATTCACAGGAAACGGGGCACTCATGATCGCGCAACCACCCATTCCCGAACCGCCTCCAATAGTAGTTGAAAGGATTGTGGGTGTCGCTCAGAGTGTATATCCTTTCAATCAGACTAAACCCCGCCTATTCGCTTCGCAAAACGTTACCAACTCTGATGAAGGGCCATGGTATCAATCGGTGTATATTCAGAAACCAAACGGCCCTTTAACATTAACGAATCTCGAAATCGAGCACAATGGCTGGGATGCGGTATTGTGTGTGGGCTCGAATGGCTTAACCTTTGACGCATGCACCATAAAGGCAAATGAGAGTATCCTGAATGTCCTTAGCCCATACCATTATGGCGACCTGACCATTACAAACTGCGAATTGATTCACAAAGGTCATGGGAACTTCGGAAGCTATGATACTGGTTTTGATAGTTCAAAAACAGGTTGGGGCGGGGTCACTGTATATGACATGGACTATGAGCATTTTGAATTTGGGGAAATCGGAGACATCAACTTCACTGGAAATACATTGACCAGTTTACAGAATACAGCAGTCAACGGGTTCTACTTTCACGGTGGAAGGGCTCAGGGCAGAATATTGGAAACAAAAATCTCTGGCAACACAATCACTGGGCCAGTCTATGGCATCTACGTAGGCCCAGTATTCCGGATGCCGATGGAAAAAGTTCACATAGACTATAACACAGTCACCTGCATAAACTATGAAACGTATAACCTCTTTGAAGGCTTTTCTGAAGGAGGTCTTGATCCAGTATATAACATATCAGGGCAGTCAGGTATCCACATATATAATTTCCCGGGCTTGATACAAGAAGGGAGTACTGCCTCAGGCAATACTGTTAAAATGCACCCAGCCGAAAACGTTCCATTGAATCCGCCATACGAGGGCCTTCCTTTGTTTGATGAACAAGGAAATCCAATAGAATACAGTTACTCATTCATAACAGGAATGCATTTTGGCTATTATACAGATTACGATCCCGACTTCATTCCAGCACCATTGTGTGTCTCGAACATGACTGTAAGCGGGAACACTATTGAAGGCAATTATGCCCTGATGGATTACCCGTTCAATTTTGACAACGCTTGTGAGTACAATGAGATTACCGGCAATACAGTAACTGGAAAACTCAAAGACTTCGATTTTTACGGAGGGATACCAGCCTTAATAAAATTGTCTAACGTTCCTGGATACGGGGTTCCCCAGAACAACACTCTAAGTGGAAATATCGTTGGGGATGGAAGCAGCGGACCAATCTGCATCCAGTGCGATGGAAGCAACAATAAGTTCCTGAATAATTACCTTGGCAGTTTCGTAGCCGATCTCTTCCTGGTCAGAGTCATTGGAAATCAAAACACGTTCCAGGGCAATGATTATGGGGATACTGGCCTCACTGGTTGGCTGGATAACTCTCTTCCTATTGAGGACAGAAGAGGATGCATAATCTCCTGGTTCGGATCCCAGAAAAATACCTTCAACGAAACATTATTCCCTGCAGGAACAAATGCATGCAGCCAGATCTTGGACCTGGGTGCTGCCAACGATGTCATTAATCCAGATGCAATAAACAAGAATCTCAACTGCAAGAACACACCGGATACCGCACTCTTAAGGCTGTATTATAATGAGCACAAGGCTAAGTTTGAAAAACATATCATTAGGGCTTTTGGATTTGGAAAAGGCATTTCGGGGTTCATTAATGGAATTTCCCGACATTGGCCTAAATATTAGGAGCAAATAAATTCTTTCTTCTTTTCCCGTGCGCCATGCAAGCGCACTTTCTTTATTCTTTAGAGAATCGCAAAACTATCTGAGAGGAGTTTTTTCCTTCTTCATTCCGCCATTTCTTCCCGCCGACGACGAAAATGAAACTACCTTTTTCTCTCTCGACGAGGTTCCCGCCGACAGGAAACCCAAAACTGAAAACCGGAAACTATACACCCTTTCTTCTAGCCGCACCCAACGATATCCTTTATCGAAGGCGCGAAATCCGGGATCCTGAAACTGTCCTTGCCGCATGCAACACCCGGCCCGCATTGAGGCGCGAAATCTCTCGGGAAAGGGCAAGAAATCGCATTTGAATACGTATATGTTCCACCAGAACCGACAGTGCTCCAGTATGCGCCAATATCCGGGATTGTATGCGTGTAATATCCAGCCGAGCTATTCCCAACCCAGAAGCACCAATTGGATTCATTGAGGTTCTTGCAATAGGGATAACCCGAAGGTGGCAATGCCCCGATCTTTACATCAAAACTATTCCCTGTCGTGTCAACCACATGCCATTTCGCATCTCCAGGGAACCGGACAACATTATAGCAGTGCGCGCCATCGCAGCTGTTCCCGATATCATCTTGCGAATATCCTGCTTTTCGCAGAAGTGTAGCAGTTGCAAGCGAATAATCGCGACACACACCTATCTTGTAATGGTTGATCAGTTTTTCCGCAGTTGGCGTAGGATTCGTATAAAGCGTATCGAGTTCCTGATATCCCTTCATCCATCTCGCATACGTTCCCATGCCTTTGATTATATACATCCCAGTGCATTTTCTGCAGTCGTCTCCACCTGAATTAATCGCGTCTTCACATAAGGCCGGGTCTGGCATGGCTTTCAAACCTTCCTCAGTTGTCACGCTGCAGCATTTCTGCGCTTCTTCGATTATGAAATCCAGGTCTTTGTGGCAGACTTCGTACCATCTGCACACATATTCCAAATCAGAATCTATCCAAGTAAAATTCACTTTTTGCGGGTCGGTATTGTAGTTTGACGTGCATGGCGTGTCTGAAGGCGCGAATTTTGTCCCAGTTGTGCATTTAGTGTTGCATGGTGCGCACTTGCCGCCGCAATCAACGCCCGTCTCGTCCTGGTTTTGTGTTCCATCAGAGCAGTTCCCTTTTCCAGGCGTTGAGCATGAATGTGGGCTGATGCAAATCCCGTCATCGCAGCCGAACTTGCAGTAACTCACCCCTGATGAAGCAGCTTCCTCGCTCTTTCCGGTTTCATAATCTGGATTACAGTACGCTTCTTCGATCCATGTCGACCATTGCGCAGTCCCGCATTTATCTTCTGCAAAATAATTGGTTATGGAATAATCCATCTGGCTATTGTTCTTGCCATCGCTATTAGATATCATAAGGTTGGGAACTTTTTTCCTCCATGATATCTCCCCTTTCACGAATTTCTCCCAGCCATTTTCGCTGTCCTTGCACCGGCAGCCATTATCGTAAACTATGGAACCGTTCGGCGTGTTTGGGCACTGGTCCATCATGTTGATGACACCATCATTGTCATAATCCTTAATCGCATCAGTCGCAATCGGCCCTTTTATTATCCTGCCTAAGGAATTTGCAGAAACCGTTATGTCCAATGATTTATTGGGGATGGATACGATCACTGACCTTGAGAACGATGGCCCAGAGCCATTTGAGCAGGAAAACGCATCTGTCGCAAGGCAGTGCGCAGCGGTGATCGCGCCTGCAGTCCCGATTGTTGTTCCTGACGCAATGGCTGCCCCGCTTGCTGGGACGAAATCGCTTTTGTTTTGCGTAACAAGCGGAGTTGCATTCAGGACTGGTGTATTCGTTACTATCATGGTGTTGGTTTTATTTTGCGTGATTGTCGTGGTGTTCTTAGACACGTTTACTGAAGCGATCGAGCTTGGCACAGTATAAGAAACCGCGAATGCGCTTGTGCACAGGCATATTAAAATCAGGGACAATAATATAGTGGTTCTCATGCAGTTAGGATAACCGGGCAATATTATAAACATTTCACTCCATTCGTAATCCATGGAAAAAATCAAAATGAATGTGTATGTGGACACTTTAGCTTTTCTGCTATTCCTTGTTGCATTTGATTCCGGGCTTATAATGTATCTCCTCATCCCTTGGTCCGGGGGAAACAGCTTCCTTTCAATCGGAAGGGGAGAGTGGAGAACCATCCATCTTTTTTCGGCAATACCGTTTGGCCTGATGGTGTTCATCCACCTGGCGCTGCATTTCGACTGGATCAAGATGGTGCCCAAGATTATCCGGGGGAAGTGATCATAATCCGAAGGTGGCATGAACTGTTGAATTTAAATTTTCTTTTCTTTACCAAGCGATATATACGGATCGCAATTTTGAAACACTAAGGGCGCTTTTCCTGAAATCGTATGCTTCTGTTCCCGATAAACTCCGAGATGATATAATCGCCCTGGTTGATGAAAAAACATATAGTTGGAATTCCACATTCGTAGAGGTTAACGGTAAAACCTCACTTGGTGACAAGATCCTTAGAAAATTAGAGGGGATCGGTTTGTTCGAATAAGGTGATGATATGGACAGTGAATATCTAAAAAAACTCGTGATCGCACGCCTTAAGACAATTCCTCCAAGCGTTAGTTTTTCAATTGGTCCTGGTGGAAATTTCACCAGGAACCAGGTAATTGACGAGATCATGCGTGAATCTGAAGTCGGAAAAGAGATTGTGGAGATGGAAATAAAACTGCTTTTAAAAACTCCAAAACTTGTGAACTGGCTTCATTCCAAAAGCGATCCGAAAGCGACTGCATGAAAAGTTCAGCGATATTTCAGCACCACAAACAGATGGTCTGATCTGGTAGGGACTCACAAGTACTGAAGTTTTGCTAGCAATTCCTTATCTTCTTTCAGATTTTTATCTAGCAGTTTAAGCAGAAGTGCCATAGGGATATATTCGACTTTCTTTTTCTCATCCATAATAATATTTCTCCTTTGGTATTTTTATATCTTTTTAGAATGCTGTTCGAGCCATGCCTTGATAGAAAACCTGTTCTTCTGAGACTTCGCTATCAAAACCAGAAAATCGATCACTTCTTTTTCTTCAGCAATCAAATTGTATTCATTTCCCTGAAGGAAAAGCCGCGTTGCTTCGTATGCAGTTCTTTTGTTTCCGTCAATAAATGGATGTCCAATAATTATCCTTTCAAGGAGAATAGTTGCTTTCCAGAAAAGAGCTTCGGAATCTTCGCCTTTGTATCCATCTACCCTTTCCAGAGTTGCCTCAAGATTACCTATATTCATTTCTCCTCTATCTTTACTGTATGATTCAATTATTCGGTCATGAATCAGAACTATCTGCTCTTTTGAAAGGTATCTAATCATCTTATCCTCTCCATTTCAGCACCACAAATAGATGGTCCTTATCGAACGGCTCTAATTCGTACGTCTCGAGAATCTCAAATTTCGGCTCTAACGTCTTCAAAACGATCTCAAAAACCTCTCTCGGCTTTTTCGTGACATCGATGCTCTGGCTCTTGATGGCGATCATCGCAATGCCATCCTTCTTCAGGAACATGTCCGCATTCTTGATCAGGATCTCAGCCTGGTTTGGTTGCGCGACATCCATGTAAACCGAATCCACTTTCCCGACTTCCGCGTATTCTTCCGGATGGTTCGCATCTGCCTGGATTGGAATCACGTTCTCGCGCTTTTCGCACATAGCAAGCAGGGATTTCATGCACTGCGGAGCTATTTCGACTGAGAAAATTTCCGATTCCTTTCCCATTATATCTGAAAGATGGGATATCGTAGTTCCGGTTGATGCGCCAAGGTAAAGGACTTTTGCTCCTGGAACAAACGGGAAATTCTTCAATCCCTTCCGGATCGCTCCTGCCAGTTTTGATTTGAAAGGATCCCAGATTCGAAGTTCGCCGATCTCGCTTCTCATCTGGCGTTCATCATACACGCGCTTTCCAGGAACTGCATTCTTTGTTGCGAACGTGCGCTCATCCACTTTGTACACTCCGACAAATAAGGTTTGCATAACTGGGTTATTGTATCGTCAGGATTAAAAGATAATACAACTGATCAAAAGTTACAAGTGCTCAAAATCTCCCCTAACGCTCAAAATCTCTCCAAACTAGTCGCGAAAAGTGCCATAGCAATCCGGCTGCGGATTGCTAGAAGTGAACTGCAAAGAACAGTTCACGCAAAATTGACTGAATTTGGCTCTAAATGCGACTACTTTTAGTAAGTAATCTTAACTATACTAAAAATCCGTGAAATTCGTAAACTCAACTATACGATTTTTCTGGGAAAAAGTAAAGTGTACTATACGAAAAACCTAGAAATTAGTAAAGTGTGATTTACTATTTATAAACATTTCGGTAGAAAATACAATTATGAACGAAAAAGAACTGTATTCAATCTTGCTTAGGACTTACAATCGCTGGTGGCTCAGTGGCACTGTTGACGACTCCCTTCCATACAAACGATCGGATTTCTATCCGCTGCTTGAGAAACTTGGGACACCGCTTCCTCTATTGATTACCGGAGCAAGGCAGGTTGGCAAATCTACTATTATGAAGCAGTTAATCGAAGAGCTGCTAAAAAATGGAACTCCAAAGGAGAACATCCTTTATGTGGATCTAGGGGATTATGGGATTCGGAAAAATAGCGACGATCCTTTGCTAGACACAATGAAGGTTTACCAGCAAAACGTCCTGAAGAAAGATTTTTTTGAAAGCAAGAATGTATACCTGTTTTTGGATGAAGTTCAAAAAATAAGCGGTTGGAACGAATTCGCAAAAAACATTTTTGATGCCTACAAAGGAAAAGTAAAGCTAATTCTTAGCGGTTCTTCCAGCCTTTCAATTGTTGACATTAGCGAAGAATCCCTCGCAGGCCGCTATGAATTGCAGGCTATTGTTCCTATGAAATTCTCCCAGGCGTTCATGTTTTCAAGGTTTGTTCGGGCTGAAAAAAATAAAGCGAGCGATCCATCCACACTAGAGAAAACAATCGTTCAAAACGAAGATATCCGGAAAATCAGGTCCGAACTCAGGAATGGCCTTGAGGAATCGCTAAAAGCCAAAAATCCGAAAATCTTTTTCGAAAAGCTGAAAGAGATTTCAATCAAACTGACGATTTATGATACCGAGCTTGCAGGATTTTATAATGAATATTTAGTCAAAGGAGGATATCCTGAAGTTGTCCTGACCAAAGAATATGGCGCATGCGATCGCCTGCTGCAAACGTACATCAGTGATATCATAACAAAAGACCTGACTGGAAAGATAAAGGACCCGGAAAAGCTGGAAGGGCTTATTTATCTGCTTGCATGCAACAGCGGAAGAAAGATCGCAATAGACCGCATCTGCAATGAAGCGTCCATACAGAAACCGACATATTACTCCTATCTCTATTCTCTTGAAAAAATCTGCCTTTTGTTTGCACTTAACCGATTACCAACTTCGTTATATGGGAAACAGGGCGGATTGTCAAAAATATACATCAATGATGTCGGGCTCAGGAATTCCCTTGCTAGAAAATTAGGGCCATTCATACTTACGGAAAACACTGGGGAATTGCAGGAAACCGTTGTATGCGACCATCTGCTGCGCCTTTCTTTCAGGTGGAACAATCACACCAAGCCAGAGGTTTACTACTGGTCGAATAAAAAAGAGCAGGAGGTTGATTTTGTCATCAATGCCCAAAACTTCGGCGTATATCTTCCAATCGAAGCAAAGTCCGATAAGCCCGGCGCGCTTAAGGGGATTAAGGATTTCCTAAAACTTGAAAAAGCGCCATTTGGCATTGTCGCTACAACTGACCGCATGGAATTCGATGATTTAGAAAAAATTATTTTCATCCCGATTGTTTATTTGCTTTTGCTCTGTTAAAAGAAAAAGCTCTTTCCCAGCCCATTTAAATACTTCTCAATCCTATCACTTTTTCATGTACGAGCTTTTCTTCATCCTCGGCCTTGCGATATTCATCGGGTTTTTGGCAACCCTGATTTTTGACCGGACAAGAATATCCCAGGTGATCATCCTTATCATGTTCGGTTTCATGCTCGGCCCCCTTATGAACGTGGTCGATGTTTCCCCAGCTTCCGTTATCGTGTCACTGCTCCCTTTTCTCGCAACGCTCGCCCTGATAGTCCTGTTGTTCGATGCGGGCCTCATGATAGATGTTTTTGCGGTTGCGCGCGCTATACCCAGGAGCACCCTGTTCACACTTCTCGTTTTTGGCCTGAGTGTCGCCCTGGTGGCGGCATTTTGTTTTCTTGTCCTTGGATGGCCGGTGCTGCATGGCATCCTGCTCGGGGCGGTTGTCGGAGGCACAAGCTCAGCCATCGTGATCGCCATGGTGGAAAAAGCGCGGGTAACAAAAGAGACGCGCTCTTTGCTTACTGTGGAGTCGACAATAACGGATGCCTTATGCATACTGGTTGCGGTTATCGTCATCCAACTGATCCTCTCAAACCACATTCCGGATGCCGGGGCATTGCTCAACCTCCTTCTTTCGACATTCACAATAGCGATCCTGATCGGGTTGGCGTGTGCCGCGGCCTGGATATTCATAATCGAGCGCACTTCCCCTAAATATGCATACATGCTTACCCTTGCCCTTGTTTTCGGCTTGTTTGCGTTCACCGAAGCGTTGAAAGCCAATGGCGGCTTTGCGGTTTTTGTATTTGGCCTGATGCTTGGGAATTCCAGGGAGCTGGGAAAGCTTATCCATATCCGGCGGGAAATAAAGGTCTGCCCGGCAATACGGCTATTCCAGGAAGAGATAACTTTCTTTGTACGGACGTTTTTTTTCGTTTATATCGGCCTTCTGCTTTCTCCGGCATACTTTAGCCCGTTCATATTGGTTTTTTCCCTCGGCCTGCTCGCGCTTTTCATCATCTCCAGGTGGGTTGCCCAGAAACTTCTGCTTGCCAATCAGCCGGATAAAGACCGGAAGATCGCAATCGCCATGCTTCCCCGCGGGCTTGCTGCCGCTGTGCTTGCAACCATGCCGCTTTCAAACGGGATTGAAATACCCGATTTCCAGCAGATAGTGTTTGTTGTGATTCTTTTATCGAATATCGTGGCGACGATAGGCGTTTTCATCTTTGACCGGGATGATATGAAAGAGAAAAGGGAAAAACCTGAAGACGCACTTGATGAAGCGGTTGAAGAAGCGGAATTGCCAATAGAAAGTGAAACGCCAGGCGAAAGCCAGGGGGTAGAAGATGAAGATTAAACCTATCCTTCTGCTTCAATCTCCTGAAATCGCAGTGTGAACATCATCAAAAGATGGGTGGCATAAAGAATCAGGAAGAACGCCAGCCTTTTTTCTCCAATTTTTTATTGTATTGTAATTTCGATCGCTTCGCTCCTCATTACAATAGCTGCCCACTTTTTCGGCGACCCGAAAAAGGGGCCCATTTTTGGCAGAGCCAAAAATTGGGACCAAAAATTTTATGTTTTTGGTCATTCCTGACTGGGCGAATGCCCTGCAGCTCGATCGTTTCCGTTTGATGGAAACGTGCGTACATTTCGATCAAATCGCCTTAGCGATTTGAGCGTACAAAATGCTCGAGGCATTTTGAACATCGCTCATGCGAACAAGCTTGTGCTGTGGGGACTCTTCGAGGGCGTTCACTTTTTCTTCCCGCCTTTCTGTTCAGGCGCCAGAGGAGAGCGGTAGAAAATATTTCTTGCCGGGTATGATATCTCGATCCCTTCTTTGTCGAATTCGTTTTTCAGCGCCTTGATGAATTCATGCGTCAGCAGGAACCCGGAAACATATCCATCTGCCCTTAAAATGACCGAGAAATTTATATTGGACTCACCAAACGACTTATACCTGACAAACGGCATGAACTCCTTTACCGCACCAGGCACGGATTGCTGCACCTGTTGCGCGACCCGTATCGCCACGAGCTCGACTTTTTTGAGGTCCGAGCTATATGCGACTGCGCAATCTACAGGCACAGCTATCTCCTTGTCAGGCAGGTACGTATTGACTACGATGGATTGCGATAGTTTTGAGTTCGGGACTATCACCATGTTGTTCTGGATTGTCCGTATCTTCGTTTCCCTCCAGCTGATGTCTTCCACGTAACCGCTGACTTTCTCTGAAGGAATTTCGATGAAGTCTCCGACCAGTATCGGGCTACCTGATACTATATATATTCCTGCAAAAAAGTTGGAGAGGTTATCCTGAAGCGCAAGGCCGACTGCCAGGCCGCCTACACCGAGGGCTGCAATCATCGGGGTTATCTCGATCTGGAAATGGTCCAGTATAACAAGAAACGCAAGGATATATATTGTAATTCCGAGCACCCTGTCGATTATCTGCGGGGATTTCTCGTGTTTCTTATGGGTTACGCGGATCCACCTTTTGACGAAAAACGAGGCAAGCCTTACCAGGGTATGCGCAACCAGAAATGAAATGGCCACAAACAGCAGGTTGTCAAATGCTCCCCTGTGCTGTGAAAAAATATTGATTGTCGATATCGCCAGGTATATCGCAACTATGATGATCGTATTCTCAATCGGCGTTTCAAATACATCAAGCAATATGTCATCTATGTCCGTCTTTGTCTTCTCTACAAGCTTTTTAACTTTGAAGTTCAGGAAAAAATGGACGAACTTTGAGAGCAACACTCCCCCAAACAAGAAGATGATCGCTAACAGTATGTCATTCCTAAATATGTTTTGCACAGTGTCCAGAGAGATATCGGTGAAATCCATTGCACTCCCATATCATGCCCAAACTTTTTATGCTTTTCTTTTCTGCAGAGTGAAGGCAAATATTATATACTACCTTCGCCGTTCTTATGCTATGCAAGGGAAAATAAGCATAATCGTGCCGGCACTCAACGAGGAGCGGACAATCGAAAATACAGTTAGAGAATGCCTCAGGGCAAAGTCAGTGCGTGAAGTGATCGTCGTTGATGACCGGTCAGAAGACAGCACAATCGAGCGCGCCATATCGAGCGGAGCGAAAGTCATCGTGAGCCATGTCCGTGGGAAAGGGACATCCATGGAAGAAGGGCTAAGGGCCGCAAAAGGTGACATCATAGTGTTTGTGGATGCCGACATCAGGAATTTCAATG
>JBFYLN010000125.1:0-2748 GCA_041305425.1 Microcaldota archaeon
TTATCAGGTAATGTATTAGGGATCTTCAGAGGAATGAAACTCAAGGGTGGAAAACAAAATGGCTCCCATTAGCGATCTCCGCATAAAAAAGGGCGTGTACAAATTCGAGTCGCGCAAACGTTACCAGTACTTAACGCATTTTAAGGTGATCGAGCGAAAGCCCATGGACAAGTTACGCGATTCGCTTCGAGCAATTTTTGGTCCAAAAAAAGAAGAGAAAAAAACCGCCACCGCCATCTCATCTAGCACCGGTGCTTCCCCTTCAGGCGGATTCAACGTCGCTTTGATGGTCGGGGTTGTCGCGTTCGCGCTTCTGGTTATTTTGGGCGGGTTCCTGATGTGGCAGATAAATTCATACACGCTTACGCCAGAGCCATTCAAAGAGATTAATAAAAGCGCAATGTTTTTCTCAATTGCCCAAAGCGATATTCTTACTGCAGGGCCTAGAGGGACTGCAGACCATCTTTCATCCGTTTCAGTTGATTATGCCACGAGCGGATTAGCCAATTATTCGGTTTCGATAAAGACATATTCCGATGACCTTCCCACTGAAATTTTTATTTTGAATTTCGACCGTGTCGAAGCGAGCAATTATCCAACATTTCTCTCAAGCCTTCGGCGCAACCTTGCGATGAAAGGCATCATGTTAAATGAAATCTCAATCGACCAATTGGCAAGCGTTCCAAAAGGCGCGCTCATAGTCGTCCCATCCGGTGTGGTCCCCGAGGACATGCTGATAAAAAAAGGCAACATAACCCGATTAATTGATGAAGGTGTTGTCATTGTTTATATTGGCCAGTCCTTCAATTTCATGCAAAGAAGCGGTGGGACTGTCCTCACAACTCCCCCTCAGGTCAAGGCAGCATTCCCAATTGGTTTTGATGAATCGAACACGCCTGCATGCACCGGGAACTTTTCGCTTTTCCAGCCGCTCTACAAAGTGACTGGTTCAAGCGGTTACCAATCATCGCTCATTTACGGTTGCCTATCTGTGCTCAAGAAAAATTCTGGTGCAATGGTGTTTGTCCCATCAACCCTTGATGGCGGCTGGAGGTCTGATGGCATGGAAACCGCTGCTGCAGATATCTCCCGAATAATTATCGAAACCCCATGGGCGCAAAGCGATGGGCCAGGGTCAAGCTATGTGCTGGATATCGTGAATGGAGGTGCTCCTTCAGGGCAAAGGGTCGTATTCAGCGACCCGTATAAGGGAACGAACCGGACTGTGAAACTTTCCTTTACTGGATATTCTTTAACAGGTTCAATACTCGAAGATACAAAGATCATTACTGCAGTGAAAACTCAGAAAGGCGAGCTTTACCTTCCCCAGCTGGCAGTCACAACCACATCTGTAACCGGGGAAAAAATAAGGATGAATGCAAAGCTCGATGAAGCAGCACCTGATTCCCCACAAATGTATATTATTTTCATCGATGGCGAAGGCACGGAGGCCGGCAGGGAGCCTCAAGGGAATATTAATACCCAAGGGGATATCAACCGGGATGTGAATATCGACCTTGACCAGGGAGAATATAAAACTCTTTTGATTGATGATGCAGAAAAAGTGTATGCTGCCACTTATATGCGCGTTGAATCGGTCACAATCGGCAATCCAAGGCAAGGGGCAAAACCATCAATATATTCTTTTGATGTCTCTACTCCCCTTACCATCAAGGTATTGAAGCTGAATCTTGACAATGGAGCATTTACAGCGACATTCAACAATGTGCCTAATGGTGTTTTGAATGTCGATGTTGCAACATATACGAATGGCGATTCGCTTTCTTATGGAAATCACACTTTTGATTTCACGATTGGAAAATTGAATAAGGCTGTTTCATATGGCAGATCGCTTCCACCGCCACCATTCCCGCCAGAGCTTGTTCTAACTGTTCTTATTGCTGGTGTCGTTATCGGGATCGGTGTGTATTTTGCAAGGCAGGAGAAAGTATACTTTTCAATCGATATCCCTGATTTCCCGCCAGTATCGCGGACAAAAATACCGCTGAATACCGATACTGTGCAATCCATTTTCGGGAAAGTCAATGAAAGCTACAGGTGGGAATACACTCCGTTGACAGTAACCGAAGTGAAAAACGGATTCAAGAATATCTTCTACAAAGGCGCGCCAGTTTACATTACGGATTACAATGCTGAATTCATCCTCAACGAGCTTACGCGAAAAGGGAAGCTCAGGAAATTCCTTGATTATTACGGGTTGATCGAATGGGAAGCGAAATCAGGGAAGCCTGTGCGCTATCTTGCCATGCTGCGGAAGCTGCGGGACATCTGCGTCAATAACGCGATCCCGTTTACGACTCTTGGCGAGTCAAAAACATGCGACAGCGAGATTACGGTTGTCGGGCAGCAGATGTTCTTGCATTTCTATTCATTGGACAATTCGGAGCAGGTGCTAAAGTCCGTGTTATCGACACTCGGAAAGGGGATAACGATCGTGCTGTTCAAGGATGTGTTTGAAAAAGGAGAGTTTTCCAACTTGCTGAATTCGAACTCGATTGCTCCGCTAGTAATGAAAATGGAAATCGACAACTCTTCGGTGCTGATGCTCACGTATCCGGAACTCGAGAAAATGGTGCAGGAATTTAAGGGGGTTTAAATGGAAATAAAAGAGTGCTATCCCCTTTGAATTTTCTTTTAAAAAAAGATTGATTTGAAAAAACAAATAATTGAAAAAAACTGGTTAAAAAACCGCTACTTCTTCAACTGCGGCGTATTAAGCTCCACCAT
>JBFYLN010000126.1:0-3971 GCA_041305425.1 Microcaldota archaeon
GATTCGTTCGTTCGGATCAGCGCATCCTTAAACGGCTGGAAACCCTCGACACTTCCAAAACCCGAAACCCGCTTCGCAACCAACCCTGTATCCCCATGGATCGTATCCGGAACCCGGATCAGTTTTGATAAGTCCTGAGTTACTCCCGCATCCGTATTCACGCTTTTTAAACCAAGAGTAGAAGCAACAGGAGCGAGCCTTGCGATCAGTTCATCTGTCGATTTGAACGAATGCATGTTCCAATTCCCGTTCACAATCCCGTCAGTGAAACGTTTCCAATTCTCCTCTTTTCCAAATCCCCTATGAATTTCTTTCCTCTCTTTCTCCCCCGCACCAACCACCGCTTTTGCAAACCTTCCCCTGTACCCAGGTTCATCAGGCTTCGGGCCTTTGCTTATCTTGACTTTCGGGAGCGCTTCATCTGGCTCAAAAAATGCCCGATAATCCAGTCCGATCCCCATAATATAATCTACGATCTCCTTCCGCTCGTCTGTTCCAATCTCGTTATAAGATTTATCGCGCGCATGAATATGGTATCCGCGATTACCTGAGAAATTCATCGAAATATCCTTTTTCGACATGCCAAAATCCGAGCAAAGGAATCCTTCCACGATCCGGATCGCGTCTTCTTTCACCTTATCAAGAAACGCGTACGCACCATATTTCCCTTCGGCATGTATATCCAGGTCAAACACCAGATCGGCACCTTCCCATACCTTCTTAACCATCGGTGTAGCGCCTGGGAATTTGTAATACGCAGTTGAAAAGGAGACGAACATCGGAGTGTTTGAAACAAGGTAGCTCCGGAAATCCGCAATGCTTGCAAAGTTCAGATGCCTAGCATCTATCTTCTTGATATTTCCGATTCCAAACTCCCGCTTTTCGATGAACGGGATTTCGAGATCGGCATTATCATAGTATTTGATGAAATGCTTAATGGCTGTCTGCCTATCCATCTCATTCATGGTCCGTCCCTCCCATCCGTTTATCCCCTTTCCAGTAAATCGGAGACCCGATCCTGCAGTCAGCGCAGCAGAATCCCCATGTCGTTATCGTTGAACATGCAGGCGGAGTATAATTCTTCTTTCTCGCATGCTCGACCTGGTACCTTGTCGTGCGCTCGGAATAATCAGGAAGGTTCGAATATATGCCACAAATCTGATCGTCATTCATTCCCGCAGCCATCAAATACACGCACAAATACCATCTTGCCTGGTGATTCAGGTTCTCATGCTTCTTCACGCTGTCCATGAGCTTCATTATGCAAGGCGGATAATCGCCTGGCGTTACCTTTATCTGCGGAAGGTCGCTTTTCGGTAATTCTGAAATCAGTTTTTCTGCGGTTTCCGAGATGAGTTTAGGTGGGTCCTTAAGAAGGGGGACGCGTTCGAGCCGCTTGCGGACCGCTTCTTCCATGAGCCGTACTTTTTCCCGCTCGACAATCACAACATTCCCGTTCCGGAGTTCGCGGTTAATCAGTTTGTACGGAAGCGCACGGGGTGAGAATCTTAGGTAGATCGGGATCGGCATGAATATCCTGCCCTCTTTCTGCTCCCAAACCAACCCTAATTCTTTTCCAACAGACTCGACATTTGTTGCATCTTTTTCCTTGTCAAGGTAATCACTCACCCGCTTGGATTCAGCTACTGCAAATTTGTTTGTTATGAACCGATTGTTCATGAAAGCAAGAAGCATCCTTGCCGCTGCAAAAGAGGCGATCTCGTTTATCTTGTCTGTTTCATGGAAAGCGCTGCTTCTTCCCGCATCCCCTTTCAATGCATTCTTTACACGGTCTGCACCCTGGGAAACGATTGTTTCATTGAGCGCTATTTCCTTTTCGTCAAGCGTCTTTTTCGCTATGCTAGAAAAAGGGTAGCGGATGGCATAATCCAGGTCTTGCATATCTTTTGTTATGCTGGTTTTGCCTTATAAAACCTGTTTGCTGTTTGTGTCAAAAGCAAATACCCGATATCGAACGCCATTATCGCGAGGAAGTAATCGAATTTTCCGAATGGGATCAGGAGAAGCGCGCCGATCTTTAGGAATGGCCTGTATTCGCTGATGAATTTGTATTTACCAACCATCTCGATCTCGTCAAGGAAAGCGAGGAACGCGAAGAACATGAAAAGCATGATCTCGATTGATGGGAAACCCAAATAGAAAAGCGAAAAGAGCGCGATCGCGAAACCGAATACGTGCGTATGGGTGTCAATCTTTCTAGCGAATATCTGGGCAAAAAGTGCTGATAGGAAAATAGTAGAAAAGCTAGCTTGCGAAATCAGGATGCCGATGATCCCTCCGTAAATCAGGGCTAGCGGCCATTTGATTAAATATTTTCCTTTCAGCTCGTCGTCGATGAAATCCACGGATTTGACTATCAGGCCGGAAAGGAAGGCGAGAATGATAGCTAATACAATGTCTAACATCCTTTCTTCACCCTTTCAAAAATTTCTCCATAATCAGCGGAAAAGCGATCGTCGCATCGCAATCAACATTCACATGCCTTGCCTGCTCCGTGATCTTTCCCCAACTGACCGCCTCGTTCGTCCGCGCACCGGAGAGAGATCCATCCCAAGGGGATGAAGTGGTGACATAAACCGCGTAATCAAGCCCGCCCCGCAACAAATTCACGCCAATCGTGTGATGTTTCGAGATCCCGCCGCCAAGTACGATTCCGCCGGTCTTATCTGCATTCAGGACAAGATCTGCAAGCTGTTTCATATCCTTAGTTACATCTATTCCGAAATCCGGGCGCTTCTGCTTGAAGAAGTATGTCTGAAGGCCGATAGCAGAATCCGTTATTCCAGGGCTGAAAACCGGGATATCGTTTTTCGAACACCAGTAAAGGACCGAACCTTCCTTTGTTTTTTCTTTTAGTTTACTATCACTTATCGAATCGCCGATCGCTTTTGCTATCGCGCTCGGAGATGTAATTTTTTCTTTTTGGTAAAGCGTTTCGAAAACCGGATGGATCTTCTTCTCGAGGAATTCGTAGCATTCGTTCTTTATCAAAACATTCCCGAGCCGGTTTATGCCTTTTTCATGCAATTGCGCATCATCCATGGAAAAGTCGCCAAGCTCGTAATCCATTTCTGTCCGGATCAAATCATGGTCAAGCGATCCTCCTGTAGTGATAATTACGTCAACAAGCTTACGCCTGCACATCTCTGCAAATACGCCTCGCAAGCCCGTAGCCATCATGTTTGCCGTGAATGAGAAAAATATCGTTGCCTTCTCCTTTCTCATCTTCTCGATTAGTTCGATTGCACGACCTATATTAGTTGCCTGAAAACCAGTAGACGTGTATTGTTTGCTTCCTTCTTTCAAATCCTCGATCTTCATGATAAGACCTTGTCTGAAAGGTTTAAAAAAGAGAGTTTAATATCGATGACAAAAAATATAAAATTTTTTGTCAGCTGTTGTAATGAGGAGCGAAGCGATCGAAATTACAACACAACTAAGAAAAAAAATAAAAAAATTAAAAAATCAGATCAGTTAGAAACGTGAGTCTCTTCAGAACCTTGATTTTGGCTTATAGCAGTTCCTGCAGTAAACCGGCCTTCCTTCGGTCGGTTTAAAAGGTACCTGGCATGCCTGTCCGCACTTTGCGCATGTCGCATCGTGCATTTCGCGGTCGCCACCTTCAAATCCCATTCATTCACCTTCTTTATACACCCGTCGATGCGGGAGATTAAGACAATACGATCAATTACGATAAAATCACTTGTTTATTACACCAAGAGTCGCAAAAATAGACCGACTATCTAATAGTATATATACTATCACTGGTTTATAATACTTTGCTTTTGTGGTGAAAGATGGAAGATTGGTATTTTTACCTTATAGGTTCCTTCTCCATCCTCTCCATCACCGCTTTCACAACCAGCGGCCAGGCGATTGTCGCATCAGCAAAGACTTCCACTTGCCTGCCGCCGTCTTTCTCTGGCACAAATTTCCCCCAACTAACACCT
>JBFYLN010000127.1:0-3336 GCA_041305425.1 Microcaldota archaeon
ACGGGATAAAATTGTGAGAATACCCTAACTAAAAAAGGAGAATGTGATTTAAGTGAAAGGGGATTGAAAAATGGCTGACTATGTCAATTTTCTCGGGGCAATTGGAATATTCCTTTTTGGATTAATTTTATTATATGTCGGGATGCACGGATTTATTTTTGGACAAAAAATCAGGAATACTCCCAATTCAAAGGTAAGGTCAGCGTCTGTTGGCTTGATTGAACTCCATGGCAAAGCTAAACTAAAAAAAAGTATTTTGAGCCCGATATCAGGAAAAAAATGCGTTTATTGGGAAGTGCATGCATATTATTTTGGCAGCAAATGGGATCCATTATATGAAAAAAGCTCTTCCACTCCATTTTATCTTGAGGATGGAACAGGGCGGATTCTAGTTGATATAGAAAATGCCTCCGTAGTTATTTCAACGGAAAATACATATCAGGGATATGTGAATGGCATATCAGGAAAATGGATTCATAAAAATGTCCGTGAGTTCATAAATAAATTAGGGAAAGGAGATAAGGAAACATTCAAAGAGCACAGAAATGAGGAGATAAAGGTTATTGAATACTTCATCCCTGAGGGGAAGGAGATATATGTTTTAGGCAATGCCACTCCGATAAAAGAAGTTCATAGCCACATAGGGCATGAGAATCTGATAATCAAAGAAGGAGAATTTGAAAAGATCTTATATATCAGTGACCAGAAAGAAATAAAGGTTTTGAAGGAAATTGAAAAGGATATTTTTTGGTTCATTGGTGCTGGATTGTTGGTTTCGGCTTTAGGCATATACGCAATTTTTAACCAGATAAGCAATTAGTTGCTGGCTTGGCCCTGGGATAATGCAGTTTGACTGACTCTTTAATCAATCCGCATGCTGTTTGACTAATATTTCGTGAAAATTACATAATACAATACCTTTGTGTCGATCCAAAATGAAAGCGGCTAAGCTAGAAGGTAATAAGATAAAAGCATGAGAAAATAAAAGAAAATTAATTCAAAAGAAAAATAAGATTGAAAGAAAAGAGACAGTTCACTTCAGATACTTCGCAACTTCCTTATCTGTTAGCGTCCTGCAGATCTTGTCTTTTGTTGTGATGATGGTTATCTCGATATTGTCCTGCGCGAGCTTCTCGTCCTGAGTTTTCCTGAGCGCTTCAAGGCAAAGCCCGACCGCTTCATCGATGTCCATCGTGTCTTTGTACTGCTTCTCAAGTATCTCATCGACTTCCTTCTTGTTCGCACCAATTGAATCTGCCTTGTATGCAGTCATGGCACCGCTTGGCTCGGCTTCGAAAAGGCGTGGCACACTGTCTACACCTATAATAAGAAGCGAAACACCAAATGGCCGGATTCCGCCATATTGCGTGTACACCTGCATAAGGTCGCAAACGGATTTTGAAATATTCTCAACTGTTGGCGGCTCGTTATATGTAATCCTGTGCCTTTGCGCGTCTAAACGGGCAACGTCCACAAGCCGTCTTGCATCTGCGATCAATCCGGATGCAGTCACTGCGATGTGCGAATCGATCTCATATATTTTCTTGAGAGATTCTGGCATCACAAGCTTTGAGTGGATTGACTTGAATGCAACAAGTGCTGCGCCATTTTTCGCAGTTATTCCGATCGCAGTCGCGCCTCTTTTCACTGCCTCTTTCGCATATTCAACCTGGAACAGCCTTCCGTCCGGAGAGAATACAGTGATTGCCCGATCATACGCCTGGGGAGATACTCCATACATACATTTTCACCTCGATATCAAACTAGCCGAATAGTCATTTGAGAGCCGCAGTATTTAAAAATGAATCTTTGGTTCGTTCATTACGCGCTTCCCAACGCCGGCTCAAAATAAGCAACCGCAAATAAAAGCTCGAAAAACACCAACAAGCCCGCGCCGATTATCAAAAACCATACGCGGTTTTCCGAGCGCTCGATATGGAAATCAACCGCATGCGCGATCATATGTCCTCCGAAATAAAGAATAAATACCTCGAAGAACGGACCGACCCCCTTGCTCATGAAAAAAAGCATCGCGAGCACAGAGCAGTGGATCATGAAATCTTTTAGAGCGTGGCTCACCCGTGCTTTTGTCGTTTCTAAGAAAAAGAAAACGATTGCCAGGATGAGTGCGATCTGAAATAACGAACCGATAACTGAAAACAATTCGTCCCGGATTGGGATTCCGAAAATCACCAGTATCCATGAGGCAAAAGGAAGCGCGAATAATGGAATCCACGTACGCATCGAGGGAAAAAGCGAATGAAAAGACCAGCTCTCGCGCACAAGGTCGTTGCTTCTTCTTTGAAACGCGGGACGGTCGGCAAAGATTATCTTGCGTTGGAATTTCGGGTTTCCGCCATATTTTGATTTTGAGCGAAACGAAATGGGCTTGGATTCTAAGGGGGATTCGTATTCCTGTGAATATTCTGACCTTGAAACAACATTGGTATTGTTTTCAACATTCTCTTGGCTCAAAACGCTTTCGCTTCCAGCATCCCCATGCGTTACTGAATCGGAATCCAGCTCAGTGTAACCCTGATATTGGGAAACCTTCTTCCGTTTTTTCTTTGCCATAAATTTTGTTTTATTGCGCATATGATTAAAAGCATTGAGAAGGAAAAGGAAATTCATGGATTCATCTATCCTTATCGTAATCGGCCTTATGGGCATCTTAGGGGAATTCTTCCTGCCAAGCGGATTATCCGGCATAGTGGGAGTTGGATTCCTGACTGCGGGATTGCTTTTGTGGTTAGGGGTTCCCATTGAATTCGCAATGCTAGGCGGGGTTTTTGTAAGCGCGATTGCTGCACTTGCAGTGTATATCTATTCGAAATATTTATTGAAAACAAAGCCGATCAAGAGCGGTGGGGAGTCGTTCATCGGCCTTCAGGCAGAAGTGCTTAAAGAATTCACCAAAGGCAAAGGCCAGATCCGGGTCCGCGGAGAGGATTGGAGCGCGACTTCAAAAAGCAAAAAGAATTACAAGAAAGGAGATCGTGCAAAAGTCATCGGGTTCTCTGGAGTATTTTTGGAGGTCGAATAAGCGATGCTCGGGCTCGCCCTTCTGCTGGTTTGTATCTCATTTTTCGTTGCAGTCAGTCGATCATTTGTCATTGTCAATGCTTGGGAACAAGGAGTGATTTTCCGCTATGGAAGATTCATAAAAAAGATGGCGCCAGGGCTCAATATCATCCTTCCTTTCATCGATGTCGTTGCAGTGATTGATATGCGCATGCGCTCGATCGACGTTCCTCACCAGAAGGTAATTACAAAAGACAATGCGATTGTGAATATTGATGCGATCATCTATTACACACCGCTTGATGCGGAAAAGCT
>JBFYLN010000128.1:0-3343 GCA_041305425.1 Microcaldota archaeon
GCGGCTTCTTTGATCGGAAGAAGAACGCCATTTCGAATGGATTTGATCTTATCCAGGATTTTCTGGTTATTGTCAATCACTGTGATTTTTGAATTTGGGGAGAGTGTCGCGATGTAAAACGGCTCAAACGGCCCGGGCCCGATATCGAGCACTTCAGCCTTGTTTTTCGCCCTGCTTAAGAGGAACTTCAATTCGCTCGCATGCCTTCCAAGATATGTGAATGTGGATGGGTGGTTGTAAAGTGCAGTTTTCATTGTAGTCGCCTGTATCTTGATAATATGGTTATCATTGCGATTGGTTTTTAATCTTTAGACGTGAAGAAATGTCAGGTGGATTTATGCCATATGAACCGAAGAATTTTGATTCGCTGCTTGGGACTGCGGGGTTTAGCGATAATCTTTTGAAGAATCATTTCACTTTGTACCAAGGATACGTAACGAATGTCAATAAGCTAATTAGTCTTGAGAATACTCCTCCTGGAACACCTGAATATGCCGAACTGAAGAGGCGCTTTGGCTGGGAGTTCAACGGCATGCGATTGC
This sequence comes from Microcaldota archaeon, assembly GCA_041305425.1. GTDB lineage: Archaea > Micrarchaeota > Micrarchaeia > Anstonellales > Bilamarchaeaceae > CAILMQ01. Next base: position 543 of record JBFYLN010000128.1, read on the forward strand.
ATGAATTGTATTTCTGGAGCATGGTGAAAGGCGGAAAGGAGCTCGGGAAGAAAACGAAGATTGCGAAAAAAATTGCGGAAGATTTCGGTTCGCTCGAAAAATGGGAAGGGGATTTTAAGGCAACCGGAGCGATGCGCGGGATCGGTTGGGTGATTCTATATTATGACTTGCACGCGAAGAAGCTTTTCAACTGCTGGATAAACGAACACGATACCGGGCATCTGGCTGGATCAGAGCCATTGCTTGTGATGGATGTATTCGAGCACGCGTATATGGTGGATTATCAATTGAAGAAAGCGGATTACATCCATGCGTTCATGAAAGCGATCGATTGGGATAGTGTAAGCGAACGGTACGAGCGAAGCGCGGCATGCGATTGCGAGGATTGCAAGTAGAAAGGCAAAATCAAGGTGTTAATACGACATACATTCCAATAATACTCGGGACCGCGCGCGAGGGAAGGCAGAGCGAGAAAGTCGCGAAATTTGTTTTGGGTGAATTAAAGGACGCGAAAATCGAGACTGAACTTTTAGACGTTCGGGACTATCGAGTTTCTGCAACAGACAATTCAAAAAAATCAGCAAGCGCGAAAAAGCTCGCCTCGAAAATCTCGAAAGCTGATGGGCTGATCATTGTTTCTCCAGAATATAATCATGGTTACCCTGGTGAACTCAAGATGATGCTCGACCTTCTTTACGAAGAGTACGCGGGAAAGCCGCTCGGGATTGTTGGAGTTTCAAGCGGGCCGCTTGGCGGCGCAAGAATGGTCGAACAGTTGCGGCTTGTTGCAATTGAATTGCATATGCACAATATCCGCGAAGCGCTTTATTTTTCCGGAGTCAAGGATTTGTTTGATGAGTTAGGGGAGTTGAAAGAAAAAGAAACCTGGAAGAAAAGGACGAAGAAGTTTTTTGATGAATTAAAAGCGTGATCGGTTATGGCCAAGACGGTAAAACCTGTGAAATCGATGACCAAAATAACCATGTTCTATGGTTTGGAATGCCCACATTGCCATGAATCCATGAAAGGAGTCAAGAAGCTTGAAAAAGAAGATAAAATTGAGTTCGAATTGGTAGAAGTCTGGCATAACGAGAAGAATCAGGATCGGATGGGAAAAACCAAAGAAATCGAAGAATCGTGCGGCGGGATGTTTGTCCCTGCATTTGTGGATCTGAAAAAGAAACGGGCGATTTGCGGGCAGCAGACATATGAGGATCTGAAGAACTGGATTAATAGCAAGTGAACAGAATGAAGATTGCACTGGAGAAGACGCTGGCGGATTGGTATGTTGATAATCGCAAGAACTGACTTCCGGTTGAACTTCATTTAAGCGGAAGTAACTTCCGGTTGGAGATTGAAAAAGCGGAAGTGATAGTTCTCTTCATTTCATAAGAGATACCTTCTCCGTCGCCATATTCAAGGTTGTTCTAGAATAAAACAGGAATATGCAGATATTGTTCTATGGCAGAACAGAATCATTTAAAAACTGTTCTGAAATAAAACAACTTATGGAAGCTTCAGACGTGTTCGAAGAATGGAACGAATATTCGAAAAAGAAAAAACTACTTGGCCGTGATATCAGCCTCGACCGGATAATCGGGAATTCAGAGCGGACGGTATGTGCGGTTAGTGGCACAAGAAGAAGCGGAAAATCGAGCATTTTGATGCTTATTGCACAGCAACTGAGGCTTTCAGGGAAAAGAGTTGCATACATCAATCTTGAAGATGGCAGGATAACAAAAAGAAAAGAGCTTCTTGATGAAGTGATAAAATGGTTCGGGGATGAAGGCTATCTGTTATTAGATGAAATCACGAGTGCAGATGACTGGGAGAGCTGGCTCTCAAGAACGCATGAGATGCTAAAAGGAAGGTTGAAGGTATTTGTTACCTCTTCACGGTCAGGACTTGCTGTGCCAAGCAAGCCTTTAAGAGGCCGGATTCTTCCATATGAACTTAATACGCTTTCATTCCCAGAATTCCTGAGGTTCAAAGGCGTGAGAATAGAAAAAACAACTGCAGGAAAAGGAGTAAGTGAAAAAGCATTTTCCGAGTATCTTAAGCTGGGTGGTTTCCCGGATGTTGTTTTCGCTACAGATGAGACGGATAAGGTCATGCTCCTAAATGCTTATTTCAAGGACATTCTGGGTTTGGATGTTGCTGAACTAGCGCATGAAGATGTGAGTATTGTTGAAACTTTTGGCCGCTACGTATTGCAAGGCGGATATTTCTCTGCATCGAAATGCCTGAACTTTTTCAAGACAATCGGCCAGAAGATCGGGAAAGAGAAGATATTGGCGCTTGAACACTATTCAGAGGAAGCATTCCTTTTTTTCTTCGTTCCGATATTTTCATATAATATAAAAGATAAATCACAGTATCCAAGAAAGGCATATTCTGGAGATACGGGGTTCTATTATGCTGTTGCTGGAAAGCAGGAGATTGGGAGGCTTTTTGAGAATGCGGTTTATCTTGAATTGAGGAGAAGGAGCCAGGGGCAGATGCAGATAAGCTACTGGAAAAACAAGGATGGCCTGGAAGTCGATTTTGTTGTCAAGCAGGGGAGTAACATTAAGGAAATAATACAGGTTTCATATGATATGAGTGAGGAGAAAACAAGGGATAGGGAACTGAATTCAGCAGCCATATGTGCAAAAGAGCTTGGATGCAAAGAAGCTTTAGTCATAACAAATGGGGAGAGGGGACAGATCGAAATGCAAGGTATAAAAATAAAGATAATTCCATTGGTGGATTGGCTGATGCAATAATCATCATTTCAGCACTTTCCCCGTCTCCATATACCA
>JBFYLN010000129.1:0-8404 GCA_041305425.1 Microcaldota archaeon
GTGGGTGATCGGGCGCCTGGAGCGGGTGTCGTTGCTAATGAAGTAACTTATCGCCTCGATCGTCTCGGAACACCATTAATCGAAATAAACACAGACCCGGAAATCGTGGATGGCGACCATCTGCTTGAAATCGCGGAAAAAATCGGGATGATTATGCGGGCGACTGGAAAAGTCGCTCGTGGCCTTGGCACAATTCGTCAAGATGTAAATGTCTCAACCGAACGTGGTGCTCGCGTGGAAATAAAAGGCGCACAAGACCTGAAGCTCCTTCCGTTTTATGTGAAAATCGAAATATCCCGTCAAGATGCGCTTGTTGCATTAATGGATGAATTGCACGCAAGGTTTGGTGGCAATAATATCAAAGCCAAATCAATTGCAATTAAAGGCGAGATAGTAAACCTCACTTCGGTTTTTTCCAACACACAATCCCCTATGATCTCAAAAGGAATTCAAAATGGCGCAAGCGTATTCGGAGTTCTTCTCGAAAAGCATTCCGGCCTTCTTGGCAAAGAAATACAGCCTGGGAAAAGGTATGGCACAGAATTATCTGAATACGCAAAATCTTCAGGCGTCAAAGGCATACTCCATTCTGATGAAGATATGGCAAAATATAATATAAGTCCGATCGAGGTTAGTTCGATACGCTCCAACCTTAAATCAACGAACGCACAAGATGCATTCGCCTTGGTAATCGCCCCGGCAATCCAGGCAAAATCCGCTTTGGAAAAAGTCCTCTTCCGCGCCCGGATGAAACATATTCCAGAAGAAACCCGGCGTGCAAATCCTGATGGAACTTCAAGCTTCATGCGCCCGCTTCCCGGTCGAGCACGTATGTACCCGGAAACAGACGTTCCACCGATCCAGATCACAAAAGCGCTCCTCAAGAAAGCGGAAAAAGGAGAGAGCCTGGAGGAGAAAAAACAGAAGCTCCTTAAGCTGCTTGGCTCGCAGGAGATGGCAGACAAGATGCTGAAATCGCGCAACTTAATGTTATTCGAGCGATTGGTTGACCAGGGCGCAGACCCGATGCTTGCGGCAACCACGCTTGAAAACACGCTCGTTTCACTTCGGCGCGAAGGTGTCGAAATCAAGAATGCTGATGATGTGCTTCCGGAAATCTTCGCATTGCATGAGAAAAAGAAGATTGTGAAATCAGCAATACCTGAGATGCTTAAGATAGCCGCGAGCGGGAAACCAATCCACGATATCGCGAAGGATTTCACATTGATCAGCGGGAATGAGCTTGTGAAACTTGTCCAATCCCTTAACTATGACATCAAGGCAATCATGTCCAAATACCGGACACGAATAAATCCCGAAGAGCTGCACCATATTCTGAAACGCTAAGAACAAGCCCCAACTATCGGCTTAATGCCATTCTGGATATATCCGCTCACACCTAACTCCGAGTAAGTGAATGTCACATTGTTGAGCTCGAAATCCCCGCTTCCGCAATCCGACCCTAATGTCATTGCAACAGTTTTGCTTTCTCCTACGCTTAGCGTTGTGTTTGTTGTGAAAACAGAAGAACCTTCAATGGCAATTCCATTTACGATGACCTGTCTCCCTTCCATATTCTGCAGCGTGAGTTCAAGCGTCGTTCCTCCATATCTCCATCCTGTGATCGAAATCGGGGCACTAGACTGCCAATAGTTCTTGCTTTGCGATTCTGTGACTCCGCTGCTTACTGGTGTGACTCCGCCTACGAGCGCTACGACAACAAGTGCCACAACGAGCACGACTGCCAAAATTACCAGATACTCAGTACTTACCTGCCCCTTGAAATGCATACATTCACCTGATGCAATATCCAAGGCTAGGTTTATATCTTTTGTCTTAAGCTCGGCCAATCAAATTGGAATAAGATAAGGAAATCAAAAAATTTGGAAAAAGAAAAAAATTAAAAATAAAAACTGATTAAATTTCAGCTGCATTTTCCAGATATTGACTTATCTCCTTTTTGGAGCAAGCCGGTTATCGTTCCTTTCGAATATGTAATCGTCACATTCGTGATTTCGAAAGATGCGCCTGAATCTCCGCATGCTGCCATGCCTGTTGCCGAAATCGTCTTTGTCTCACCAACTGAGAACGAAGAGTTCGCCGGAATGGTCATTGCCGTTCCTGCACCCGATGTCATCCCAGTTATCGTCACTTTCTGCCCATCATTATTTTGCATAGTCATATCCAACGTTGTGGATGCATATTTCCATGCTGTAATACTGATCGGTGCCTGTGACTGCCAGTAGTTCTTGCTCTGTGTCTCCGAGACTCCGCTGCTTACCGGCGTTACACCGCTAACAAGGGCCACGACGACCAGGGCGACTACGAGCACGACTGCCAAAATTACCAGATACTCTGTCGAAACCTGTGCTTTCTTAAACATTAAATCACCTGAGTGTATTTCCGAGCAAAGCTTTATATTAATTCCTTGTGGGCGCCTGATCAAAACCCGCAAATATTTTTCGCTTTGGTTTATAAACCTAATCCGCGATATCTGCGCATGCTGCTCACGAAGATAGACCAAATGGTTGGCCTGATTGGGAAGAATAAGAGGATTAGCTTCGATGGGCTCGGAAAAGAGCTTGGGTGGGATATCAAGAAAACCGAACGGGTTGCACGAATTCTTGAGAGTTTCGGCGTTATCGATATCCATTACTCAATAAACCCGATGAAAAAGCCGTTCATGACTATCAAGGGAGATATTACCGAGGCAACAGAACCGATTATCGAAGGGAAGAAGCTCGAGGACTATATCATCGAGGATCCGGACAAAGGGTATAAGATCGGCGATGTCGAGATAATCTATTCCCAAAAAGATATGCGCAACCGCTATTTCCTTCACCAGCCTAAACTGAGCAGGTATTCACGCGCATTCCTGGAATTCATAAAACGGGAGACGTCGAAAAAGCTTCCGCTTACAGGAATCGAAAAAACCAAGGAAGAGCTGAAAGCTGATTTGGAAACGCGCAAAAAAATCTTGGGCGAAATGATCATGAAGGAACTTGACCCGGAGCAGGATGTGCTTCGGACAATGACGACAGCGGCCATGAATGAGATGTATGGGCTTGGTGACCTCGAGTTTTTGATCGCAGACCGCAGGCTTGAGGAAATCATAATCAACAGCGCGAAAGTTCCCGTCGCAGTCTATCACCGCAGGCATGGTTGGCTAAAGACAAATATCATGCTTGACAATGATGAGGAGATTGAAAACTATTCATCGCAGATCGCGCGCAAAGTCGGGCGGCAAATCACGATTCTGAACCCGATTCTCGATGCGCACCTTGTCACAGGTGACCGTGTGAATGCAACGATCTATCCGATTTCAACTGCAGGAAACTCGATCACGCTCCGTCTTTTTGCGAGGAACCCGTGGACCATCATCAGCCTGATAAGCGATGAAGTGAAATCAATGTCCATCGAGATGGCCGCCATGCTCTGGCAGGCGATGCATTACGAGATGAACATCCTGGTCTCTGGGGGAACCGCGTCAGGAAAAACGTCGGCGCTGAATTCCCTTGTCGCTTTGGTTCCACCGCACCAGAGAGTTATCACGATCGAGGATACGAGAGAGCTGGTTCTTCCAAGCTACCAATGGAACTGGGTTCCACTTGCTACGCGGGAAGCGAACCCTGAAGGCCTGGGCGAGATCACGATGCTTGATCTTGTAGTCAACTCACTCCGTATGCGGCCTGACCGGATAGTTATGGGCGAAATCAGGCGAAAGAAAGAAGCGGAAGTTCTTTTCGAAGCCATGCACACAGGACACTCTGTATATGGAACAATCCACGCTGATACTGGAGATCAGGTTATTAAGAGGCTTATCGAGCCTCCGATCGAAGTGCCACCAGGTGAAATCTCAGATGTGCACCTTGTGCTTGTGCAATATCGTGATAGGCGCAAGAACCTTCGGCGGACTTTGGAGCTTTCGGAAATTATCCCAGGTTCCAAAGGGCCGGAGCTTAATTACGTCTACAAATGGCGGCCACGTGCCGATACGTTTGATAAGATCAAGGAAGCGCATCGGTACACTGAAGTCATGAACCTTCATACTGGTATGACGGAAAAAGAAGTCATCGAAGACCAGAAAAACAAGATGAAAGTGCTTTCATGGATGAAGACGAACAATCTTGCAGATGTCGATGCGGTCGGCCGTGTCATGAAAACATATTATGCTGATTCCGATTCATTATTAGCCGGGATTTTGAAAAACCAGACTCCTGAGCAGCTCTTAGGCGAGGTATGATGGGATGGGAAACGTAGGAAAAGCAGTTAGCACACCAAAGATTCCTCTTCTGATGCTCACTTACGGAGCTATGGATGGCCTTGGAAGAAGAATGCGCTTTATTGGTAAATTAGTCAAAACCATGCGCCCGTCATTAAGCAAAGAGCTTGAGAGCCTCGGTGTTCCTCTTGAAGCCGAATACTATGGCGTCGGCTCGCTCTTTTCCGCTTTCTTCTATGGTTTGCTTTTTGCGATAATGACATTTGCGATCCTGCTGGTCAATAAGGATTTCCAAATGGATGTCCGGATCCGGGTTACAGCGGCAGTCGGAATATCTTTCTTTGCTATCTTTTACGTCCTTCATCTTGTCTACCCATCCATTCTTTTGAAAAAGAAAGCGGTCCGCTCGGAAAAAGACCTTCTCTTCGCGCTTCGGGAAATCATGCTCGGGGTGAATAGCGGAGTTCCGCTTTTCGATACGCTAAAAAATGTGTCGAACGAGAGATACGGCCAGGTATCCGAGGATTTTTCCGGCGTAGTCAAGAAGATCGAGAGCGGGATGGCTGAAAAAGAGGCGCTCAAAGAGCTGGCGCTTCTCACAGAATCAGAGTATATGCGCCGGGCGATCTGGCAGATGATCAATGCGCTCGAATCCGGGGCATCGATGTCAACTGCGCTTCCTGGAATCGTCGATGCGCTCGAAAACCAGACATATAGGAATATCCGTTCGTATTCGGCAAACCTGAATTTCCTCATGCTTGTTTACATGCTTATCGCAGCTGCAATCCCTTCGCTTGGAATTACTTTCCTCGTGCTCCTGTCCGCGTTTTCCGGGATGGGAGTTTCTGTTGATAAGATCCTGATGTTGATTGGAGGTTCAGCCCTTGGCCAGATCGTCATGATAGGTTACATGGCCTCAACAAGGCCTGAAATATTTGGTGGATAAATGGAGTTATCAAGTTTATATCGGAGGTTTGCCTCCATTGTGCCGGAAAGTGCGATCAACTACATGCGCAGCAAGCTAAAGATAGCTGGCATCAGGACCGATCCCCGTGAGATCGCAGGCGGATGGATGTTTGTTTCCTTTTTGTTCGGCATGGTATCCTTGCTTTTATACGCGATTCTATCCCATGGCATAACCGCACCATGGAGGCTTGTCCATATTGTCGCAGCGCTGGAATTTTTCTTTATCGGTTTTGTCGTGTGCATTGTAATGCTGCAATTATCCACATATTATGCAGTACGTGGGCGGACTTCAGCAATGGAAAAAGTCCTTCCGGATTTCCTGCTTCTGACCGCATCGAACATGCGTGCAGGCATGACTCCGTTCACCGCGTTCGTGCGTGCTGCCCGTCCGGAATTCGGCTCGCTTTCAAAAGAGGTAATTTATGCATCTTCTCAGCTTAGTGGGACTGCATCATTAAGCGACGCGCTTGACGAGTTATCAAGACATTTCGATTCAATGATTTTGAACCGTGCAGTCGGGCTTTTCAAAAAAGGTGTGAAGTCTGGCGGGCATATTGCAAACCTGTTAATTGCATCTGCTGAAGAGATCAGGAAGATATCCGACCTTCGGCAGGAGCTTATCATTGCGACCAGAACATATTCGATCTTTTTGGGTTTCATTGTGATCATTATCATGCCGTTTTTGCTTTCTATCTCAACTCACTTTATCGTGATGTTCCTCACTATCCGCGAAAGCACGATGGGCGCATCGAACTCGATCACGCGTTCGATCCCGATGTTTGGTGGAAGCATACTGATCACGCCGGATGAGATGGTGATGCTCGCATACCTCGCGCTTCTTGTTACCAGTTCGCTTGTTTCCTGCCTGGTAGGAATCATCACAACCGGCAGATGGCTAGACGGGATCAAATATGCGCCAGTATTCAGTATCTCATCAATCATCATGTTCACGATATCCAAATGGGTAATCGGCTCGATGCTTGCGAACATGCTTTGATTTGGTATGGCTGGAGGATATTTTTTCCGTTTCGAACACCGCAACGTTGATAGCGATATTCCAGAGCATTGGGAAGAACTAGAATTATGTTAACACTATATTATACTTATATATTTCATACTTATAATAGTATATTATGATATTACATAATTATATAAAGATATAACATCATAATATATAATGTGATACTATGGATGCAGAATCAGAGAAAAAAATGGTTGCCCTGCTTACGAACCGGTTCAACAGGTGGTGGAACAAGCAAAAGATAGACGTTCCGAAATTCAGAAGAAGGGATTTCAAATACCTATTGGATAGGATAAACGATCCCAAATCAATAACAATCATCGGCCCAAGGCAAGTGGGGAAAACGACTGTCATAAACCAGATAATTTACGAACTGATCGAAAAAAGAAGCATTGACCCAAAAAGAGTCCTTTATGTCCAACTTGATGATGTTGAAGCACAACTCTTAAGCAAAGAAAATCTGCTCGTGGATATCCTGGGGGTTTACCAAAAGTACATACTCATGGAAGATCTGAATCTGATTTCAAAAGACGTTTATATTTTTCTTGATGAAGTGCAAAAGGCCAATGATTGGGCTGAGCATGTAAAAGCGCTGCACACAGTCAATAAAAAAATCCACATCATCGCTACGGGGTCTGCGGGATTCGACATCTCACAAAAAAACAAAGAAACATTGCCAGGAAGGTCTGAACTTTATACTATGTTTCCATTGAAATTCATTGATGCGATCAAGCTATACTATTCTAGGTTCGACCAGGATAAGCTTGACGAATCGAAATGCGTTGAACTTGATTCGTACGGATATGAGCTTCGGGCTGCATTCGCGCAGGCGCTGGAAGAAAAAACTTTTTCAAAATTTTTCCCGGTGTGCCAAAGATTATCTGTAGATTGCGCTCCTTACGAGTCAGCTATCATGGCTAGCGTGATAAGGTATTTTTCAAAAGGAGGATACCCTGAAGTCATCATTACAAATGAGGTTGCGCAATGTCAAAAATTATTACGCGGCTATTCTAACGATATAATCGTGAAAGACCTGATGCCATGGTTCAAGATCAGGGATTTTTCAACTGCGCAAATGCTCCTTTTTTTGCTTGCATCCATTTCAGGGGAGCAGATGAATGTAAACGAACTCCTAAAACGAATGCCAGGCTCAAATGTGCTCACAGTCAACAACTATATCCACTATTTTGAAAGCTTGAATATACTTAGGCGCATCCCGGTATATAGCGGATCCAAATTAGGCAGTACCAAACATCCGAAAGTTTATTTCCTTGATGTCGGATTGCGCAATGCATTGCTTGGCGTTCTCGATTCATCTTTTTCTGATACTGAAAAAGGGCATCTTGCAGAAACAGCTGCATTTGACCATGTGCTGAGGCTCTCATATAAACTTAATGAATCAAGTCCTGGAAACATAAGCTGTTTTTTAAGTGAAAAAGGGGAAGTTGATTTTGTTCTGGACCTGCCAAGGTATTCCATGAAACTACCTGTAGAAATAAAATTCCGGGAGAATCCCGATGACCTTGCTGGCGTTTATAAGTTCCTGGAAATAACCAAAAGCAAAATGGCGCTTGTGGTTACGACTGAAACTTTGGATTTGAAAGGGGAAATTCTTTTCATGCCTATGTGGATGTTCCTTTTGATGTGTTGAGGTCGCATTTTAAATGAACTCTGCAACAACTTAGCAACTTAAAACTTGCAGAGTTCTTGCAAAGTTGCAAACCTATTCCAAACCTCCAATCCTTTTACTTGTAACTAAACTAATCATGAAATCCTTTCATTTAGAAGTAAACCGTTTATCAAATCCTTTTACTTGGACATAAAGAAATCTTTAAAAAGGTTTACTTACATATTAATGGTTATGGTAAACTGGTTGATAATAACAGAGCAGAACATGTGGTGGAAGTATTCAAACTTCTGGGAACTTGACAAGGACCTTGCCAAAATAACCTATCTGGAAAATGGGGAACTCAATATCCGGAGCATGCATAGAAAATCCCTGTCAGAAAGTTTTGAGCCGGATAAGATCTACATCCTCAAAGGGCCCAGAAGAGTAGGAAAAACAACCTGGATAAAAGAACAAATCTACTTCTTGATAAAAAAAGAAAACATCAAGCCACAGGCCATCATGTACCTTAGCACGCAAGGCATCATACGAAGCGTAGTCGACATGTCAAAGGCAATCCGTGCGTTCC
>JBFYLN010000130.1:0-3118 GCA_041305425.1 Microcaldota archaeon
TTGGGTATTCTTGGGCCTGGTTTTTGGGTCCAGCCCTACTTTTCCACGATAAGGTTCCATATGCTATTTTCTGTGCCAATCAATTTTTATCTGTGTAAGTTAGATTATTTGTGCATGTAAAAGGAATAATTCAGGAGTTTGTATGCGAGTTTTGCTGCAAAGAATTCTGATTGAACCGTTCCTTGAATAGGAAGAAGCTCAACAATATCGAAACCAACGATGTTTCTTTTCTTTGCAACTTCCCGCAACAACTCGAGTGCTTGCAACCACTTAATTCCTCCAGGCTCCGGAGTTCCAACACCTGGGCAATCTGATGGGTCAAATCCATCCAAGTCAATTGAAACATATACGTTATCGCTCAATTGGGATGCGATCTTTTCAAGGTTGATTTCAGTTCCCCAATATACATATTCTTCCAGTTTATTCTTCTTAATATACTCTAATTCTTCTTTGCATACGCTTCGGATACCAACTTGAACTGCGCTCTTCACATGTTCACGGATCCTTCGCATTGCGCACGCGTGGTTGTATTTCGTGCCTTCGTATTCGTTTCTTAGATCCGAGTGCGCGTCGATCTGTAAGACTGAAAGGTTTTTATATTTTTTTGCCAAAGCGCGGACAACCCCGACACTTACTGAATGTTCCCCGCCAAACACGATTGGGAATTTTCCTTTTTCAAGGACTTCGCCGGTTAGTTCCTCCACCCTATCCACTGTTTTCTCAGCAGACCCCATATCCGGCTCGAGTTCGTCATACGTGTGCAAACCAAGCTCAAAGGCCGCTTCCTTTCCAGTTTCTCGGTCAAAGAATTCTACCTGCCTGCTTGCATTGATTATCGCATGCGGGCCATAGCGTGTTCCTGCCATAAACGAAGTAGTGCCATCATAAGGGATCTGGATGACGGCCACTTTGCTTTCTTCCAACGGGCACTGGTAACCCATGAACGCATAGGGCGAACGATAATGTGTGAAAACCATATCATAAATTCTGGATAATCAGCTTTTTCAATCTATCCAGTGATTCTGCCGGGCTTTCTATTGTATTCAGGAGATAAACCGGCACTTTTCCAAACAACTCTTTGAAGAATTCCGTCCTTCCATCCATCTTTGATTTCGAGCGGATAAGTTGGTGTGGGTTGCAGAAATCATGTTTTTCCATGAACTTTACTGCTTCCTTTTGTTTCAGCATCCTGAAAGGCGCCTTTCCTTTTTCCCGTGTCAGAAGAACAATTATCCTTAATGTGCTCTCATCTCGAATTCGGTTTTCCCCAAATAGCCTTTTCACATCAACTATCGCACGGTCGTTATTATCATGCTTTATGCCGCTAAGCTTTTTGGCAAGCTGCGGCCAGTTCTTCGCCAGATCCGCACCGATATAAGAGTTTTTTTCAGCAGAATAAACGAGCGTGTCATTTCCACCTAAGCGTACAAAGAACCAGTCATCAGTCAGGAAATTATTCAACTCATCCAAAAGCAAGCCATAAGTAAGCGTCGTCTTACCGCTCTTGGGCGGTCCGATTATCGCAATTCCTCTGCCTCCGCAATCAATGAATGAGCCATGAACTGAATAACGTCTATGTTCTGAAGGAACATCCTCCAAAAAGTCTGCAACAAGGGCGAGTGCCAAGCTCTTTATCCATCCGTAATAATTGCAGCCTTTTATTATCAAGGTTTTTGAAATCGGTTCGTACAATACTAAAAACTGGGAACTGGAAACCGAAAACATCCTGGCGTGCGGCCTGATCCATTCTGGCATGGGTTCGAAATTCTCGTTCCACATGTCCCGAAGATCTTTGTTGTCAGTGAAGAATTTGACACATGTGCCGTGAATTGCGGCTTTGCTTTCAAAAAGGTTTTTTTTGTAAAAACCGGATACGATCTTCTCTTTAACTTGTGATGAAATTATTTTTACCTTGTATTTCTGATTCTTCTTTTGCATGTCATTTGTAACGACTAGAAAGATTATAAGGTTTTGCAAAATTCAGAAAAGCAAGGATTGAGACATAAAAAAAATGAAATAGAAAAAAAAGAAAAAGAATGCTGAACTTATATCTATACTTTCAGCCTTTTTCTCATAACTCCCATCCAGTCTTTTGCATCTGATTGGGCACCTAAGCCAAACGCGATTCCAAATGCGAGTGCTAGGCCGAAGAATATTGCTCCTGCAAACAAGACGAATGTTTCCTTTACAATATCTGTTTTGAATCCAGCTGTCTCAAGTGCAGTCATCACTCCAAGGAAGACAATCAATGCCTTAGTCCCTCTTGCGACATAGTGGACCATCGCGGATTTCTCACCAACGCTCAATATCCTCATCTTGATGAATTCACCAAAAAGGGCTGCCGCGATGATGAAAAGCGCTGCACCGATCAATACTGGTAGATAGTCTGCCAATGCGCTCATATATGCTGTGATTGTTCCTAGGTAGACGAATGCCATCGCCTGCTGGAGGAAAAGCACTATGATGTAATAGTAGAGTATCTTTGTCAGCACTGTGCTCAAAATAACCGCACCCAATGCCTCATTTACTTTCTGTTCCTTGAGAAATTGTTCGAACTTCACTGCCTTGAGTATCCTGCCGAAAAGCCGGCTGAGCAAGGCTGCTATCACCCATCCCAAAAGGAATATGATGATTGCTGCGAACAATCCTGGTACAAATTTTATTAATTCAGACGCAAAGTTCTGGGCTACGCCCATGATCAAACCTTGTGCATCTGTTATGTTTACGATTCCATCTGCCAAATTATCACCACAATTGCCTACCCAGATAAGGTTTATAAATTTTACGCATCCTCTCCTCTAACTGGTATTTATGGGTTTTATTAAAGAAATGTGGGCATTAACCCGTTTTGAGCATGCACTAATGCTTGCAATCGCAGTGCTTATCGGGGAAACGATAATTCTCAATGCATTGCCTCCACTGACAACCATTATTCTTCTTTCGCTTCTCGTCCCGATTCTTAGCGAAGCGGGTTCGTTTGCACTAAACGATTACCTTGATATCGAAAGCGACCGAATAAATAAAAAATCCGACCGCCCGCTTGTCAAGGGTACGATCGCGCCGCAGTTCGCGTTGTGGTTTTCCATAGTGACAATCCTATTGTCGATCCTTCTCTCAT
>JBFYLN010000131.1:0-10098 GCA_041305425.1 Microcaldota archaeon
CATGGCTGGAAAATGTCAACTAGAGCAAAACCCTTGTGAGCGATCGCTCCCTTGATCAATTCTTTCAGATGTGGAATATCACCGGCGAATCCACGCGCGATATATGTCGCTCCGCCAAGCAGTGCGTATGCGATCGGGTTGAAGGGTGTCTCTATCACTCCGTACGGCGTGGTCTTTGTTTTCATGCCAAGCTGCGTTGTTGGCGATGCCTGGCCAGTTGTCAATCCATAGATCTGGTTGTCATGCACAAGATATGTTAGGTCATAATTTCTTCTCATTATATGAACGAAATGCTGCACGCCGATTCCGTAACCGTCACCATCTCCGCCTTCGGCTATAACAGTCAAACTGGTATTCGCAAGTTTGATTGCTGAAGCAACTGGAAGCGTACGGCCATGTAATCCTTCAAATCCATATGTATCAAGGTAATGCGATGTTTTTCCGCTGCAGCCTATTCCGCTGACAATTACAGTTTCATGCGGTTTAATCCCCAATTCTGATACTGCACCTTTTAGCGCTGCAAGTAATCCGAAATTACCGCAGCCCGGGCACCATTGCGGTTTGTCCTTAACTCCAAGTTCTTCGATTGTTGCCATAATCATCACATCTTATTCTTCCAATATATCCGATAAAACGATTCATTCCAGAATCATTCCAAATACCTCGCCGTATTATAATATTCGTAATCCTTTTCGCTGACTACGATCTCATTTTTTCCCTTGAATCCTGAATTCGCAAGCTTCTTCACTTCTTTTGAAATCTCATCAGCGAAGAACTGCCTTCCATCATACTTGAGCATTTGGAAATCGCAGGTCTGATCCGCGTACTGTTTCAACATGCCGCCAAATTGTGCAGTCGGATTGTTTTCTACGAGTATGGTTTTCTTGCATCCGGCGAACGATTTCTTGATTTCTTTTGGGTTGAGGGGAAAGACGTAGGAAAAATGCAGCACGTTCGCGTTGATCCCCTCTTGCTTCAGGAGTCCGATTGCATCTGCACACGGAAGCTTCTGGCTTCCCCATGTAACAAGAGTGACGTCTGCTGATTTCGCTCCGATCCGCTCTGGCCCAGGAATATCCTTAAGCAGAAGTTCAATCTTTTTTGCTCTTTTATCCACCTGGGCAACTCGCATCTGGAAATCCTCAGAGCTGAATCCGGTTTCATCGTGTTCATATGAAGTCCCGACATGCATTCCATTTTGCTCTCCTGGAATCGGACGCGGCGAGACTCCATCAGCACTTAGTTCGTATCGCTTGAACCTCGAATTTGGTGCAAGTGCTGGGAGCCCTTTTGCGATCTTTCCTCGCTCGATTTTGATTTTCGATTCATCGAACCGCTCGCTCGAGAATACCGATTCGGATAGGAATTTATCGGACAGGATGATTACCGGGATTTGGTATTTCTCTGCCAAATTGAACGCGTTTGCAGTCAAGGCAAAACATTCTGCCATGTCTCCCGGAGCGACGATAACACGCAGGAAATCTCCTTGCGATGCATGGAGTGCGAAACGGAGGTCTCCCTGCTCTGTCCATGTAGGCATGCTAGTGCTTGGCCCAGGCCTTGAGACCAAAGCCACAACAACAGGGGTCTCGGATACTGCAGCAAGCCCAATCGCTTCAGTCATCAGCGCGAAACCTCCTCCTGAAGTGCTAGTCATTGCCCGGACACCGGCAAAGTTAGCGCCTATCGCGTAATTTATCGCAGCGATCTCATCTTCAACCTGTTTGACGACAATATCGAAATCTCTATCGTTTTCTGCAAGATAATGCAGAATTCCTGAAGCTGGTGTCATCGGGTAAGCTGCAAATAATTTCATTCCTGCCTTTACTGCTCCGAGTGATATAGCCTCGTTTCCGGAAAGGAAGATTTTCCTCTTATCAGAAATCGGTTTGATTGCATTTTTGAATCCTTTGAAATTCTCTTTCGCATAATCAAATCCTGCTTTTGCCACAGCGACATTCGCCTTTACGACATCTTCCCCTTTGCGAATGAATTCGTCGTGAAGCACGTGTTCAATATATTCGAATGGATAATTGACAACTGCGAGCGCTGCGCCAAGTGCAACCGTGTTTCCCATCTGTGCGAGTGCATTTGTTTTCTTCAGAAGATCTGCGATCGGAAGCGGAAAGAGCAGGATTTCAGATGGCACTTTTTGCTTTTTTATTTCGATCGAGGAGTCGTAAATTATCGCCCCTCCCTTATTGATAGAATCCTTGTGGAAGAAAACCGCATCCGAATTGAGTGCGATGATAAGGTCACTTGTTTTCGTAGGGGATTTCCGGTCATCGTCCGATATAAGTACCTGATATGTGTTGTGCCCGCCGCGGATGATTGATGGATATTCCGGATATCCGATTACGCTCAATCCGCCGCGCGTGAAACATTTTGCGAGCGAGCGCCCGGTCACCATTGCGCCTTGCCCTGCCTGTGCTGCTATTTTGAAACTAAACAACATTTGTAAAACACCTCTTGGGAGATAAATAAAACCATTTGCATAAGTTTGTTAAGCATTTAAATGCTATCGTAAAAGAGTTTGACGGTTGACGAAGATTGAGAGAAAAAAGCGATATCAGATACGGAAAACAGAAAAGAAATCGGGCTTCTGATTGTTCTCCAATTGAACGGCACTCCGTTCAATGGACCATAGAACGTTGCGACGTTCTATCGGTCTCATCGTTCGAACAATTCAGCCCGATTTTTCCTGAGACCAAAATTCGAGACCTTAGACAGTAAACAATTGAAAAATCGGGCTTGGAGGGAAAGTCGCGGTTTCCAGTTCTGGGTTTCCAGTCTCGAATAAACAGGACTCAAGACCAAAAGAACAAAACTGAAGACGCAGTTCGAACCCCCAACCTAATGGTATCTTCTGCAATCAGAAGAGGCATCCGAAGCCATTCGCCCTTTCTGGTAACTTATGATTATATCCAGGTTAGGCCACAAGCCCGACTATATCTATACTTCTAGATTCTCTTTATTAGGTTTATCGTTGCAGTCATTTTTTTATCCTTATTTGTATTTTTGGGGCTTGATTGAAATTTCAATCATTTGTTCATTCGATTTCATCAGAAGAACAAAAGCTTTGAAAATGGATATTTTCAAATCATATGATTGATTTTCCAATCATCAAAAGAAAAGAAATACTTGAAATAAAATTCGTTTTGTTCTCTACTTCTTCCTGCTCTTCCTCGCCTTGTTGGTTATCTTGTGCAGCCTGCAGTATTCATCGAATGAAGAGGGGACACCAATAATTATTTCTCCTCTTGAAACGACCCATTTGGCATAGCGCTCAAACAGGTCAAGGTCTTCTTCCTTGAATCCGTTCCTTTTGTAGAATCGCACGAATGAACGGAGCACTAATCCCAAATCAGCCGCATCCTGCGTGCATAAAGAGGCAAGAGCAACAAGTGCGCTTCGCTTCACTTTATAGCGCCTGTGGATCTTGGCAAATGTAACCGGCCGGATGCATCTACCTGTCGCGCTGCAGAGCATCTGGATTGAGTCGAGTGTGTCTTTCATCTGATTCGGAGAGTAGCCAAGCGAATGCAATGCCTGCGCTACATCAGGCGGGCAGGATAGCGACGCGTCAGCTGAAAGAGTGAACCCGAGCTCAGGCGGAACCTGGGATGCTTTTGAAAACTCCCGGGAAGAATTCTCGGCGCTTATCTCGGATTTCTCAAACTCTATCAACTTCCTGCTCCCGAATAATTTCTGTGAACTCGACATATTAGTGCTCACGCAAACAACATTAATAAAGCTAACTAATTTATTTCAAAAATAGGAGGGAAAGAAAAAGAGGATAGGATAATGATTTTAGCGTTTTGATCTTTTAGATTTTTTATTGGAGAGCTTTGAAGAAAGTTTAGAGAAGGATTTTACGAGCTTTCTTCCGCTTCGTCTTGCGGCTTTTTTCACCGCGCTCCTGAACTTTCGGGATTTCACCTTGACCGCCCGCCTTCCATTCAACCGCGAGAATAGGTTGAATTCCACAGGTACGCCACGGAGCACCTCGCCCCGGTTTGAACGCTCGACCCTCCATTTCACAAAGCGCTCCACATCATCGATATCGATCCTGCTTTTGTTCCTTGCATATAAGCGCGCCAGGATACGGATTGTCACTCCGGCATCAGCAGCACTTAAGTTGCATATCGATGCGACAGATGCCATCGCGCCCATTCCGAGGTTGTTGCGCTCTTTGACTGAAGAGAAGACAACTGCGTCAACCGGGCGCTCTGCCAGGTTCTTCAGTACATCGACAGTGTGCAATGTGTCGCGGATCTGTGTGTTATCATATCCAAGCATCCGCAGTGACTGGTGCGTGCTTGTGGAGCATGCGATGTGCGAACCATCAGTTGAAATGGTCGAAAAGTCGAACTTCCCCTCTTTGAGCTGGTGTGATTCCTTTCCAAAATCAGGTTTTGGAATTTCAGTTACCTTTTCGTAGCTGTCAAAACCTACACTCTTTGTCCGGAAACTCTTGCTTAAACTGGCCATGCATGCATATCGAGGTTAAGTTTAAAAAGCTTTTCTGTTGAATGAAACCACAATTATACTTATTTAGTCAATACTTCAACGCCCTTGTCCGTTACATACACAGTGTGTTCAGCCTGGGAAACCAACCCGTTTCCGACTTCACGCAAAACCGGATAAGCCCGGATAAAGTGGTTTTTCAATAGCTCCTTTAATGCAGTTGAAACCAAAACCCTGGAATCAAATTCCTTCATGACCCAGCGCTCAGCAAAAGGCAGCACGCCATAATTGGCTATCACGTATTCTATGATCTTACGTGACTGCCTCATCCGGATCTTCGATGGGTTGAAAAGCGAGTATATCTCTACCTGGTTCAGGTCGGCTACAAACCCCGCGCCATTTGTGGCAAAAGGCTCGATTGCGTAAATGTCTCCTTCAAGTATTTCAAATTTATCCTCTGTTCGGATATTCGGTATCTCAATCCCGGCATGAAGGTCGTTTGACTTGATCATATGGCCTGTGAGGTTTGAAATGGGCTTAAACCCGTGTTTCTTTATCGCATCTTCAATAACTCCGCCGATCTCACCTATAAGCACGTTCGGCTTCATGAGATTTATCGCGGCATTCAACGCGTCTTCTGAAGCTTTCACAAGAACGCCATTCTCATCGCTCAGATCTATCGTGTAAGCCGTGTCTGCCAATGCCCCGTCCACTGAAACGCCAAGATCAACCTTGACAAGCGCTTTCTCTCCCAGGACTTCGTTTGATCCGAGTTCCGGGGTATAATGCGCTGCGATCTCATTGATGGATACGTTGGTTGGGAACGCGGGCTTGCCGCCTTCTTCATTGATCATTTGTTCAATAGTTTCGACGATATCGATCAATGAGGCATCAACCATGACAAGCGATTTGCTTGCCTCTCGGACCTTTGATGCGATTTTTCCTGCTTGCCTGAAGCGATCTAATTCATCTTCTTCCATAAAGGGATTTACCTGAGAAGAGGTTATAAAGCTTAGGAAGCGCATAATAAGTACCGTATGGTTTCCGTTGTCGACCTTGTCAAAGAAAGGTTCGGTGAGCTTACCGAAATCCAGAAACTCGCCATGCCCAGAATCCTTGCTGGAGAAAACATACTGGTGTTAGCCCCCACGGGCAGTGGAAAAACGGAAACGTGCTTATTGCCCGTCCTCGAAAAAATCCAAAAAGAAAAGGGCGGGATTTGTGCTTTGTACATCACCCCGCTTCGCGCGCTTTCCCGCGACCTTCTAAAAAGATTCCATTGGTGGTGCGACCGGTTGGAGATTTCACACGACGTGCGAACCGGAGATACGACACTTGCTGAGCGCGCAGCGCACAGGAAAACACCGCCGAAAATCCTGCTTACTACAGTGGAATCACTGCAAGCGCTTCTGCTTGGAAAAGTCATGCGCAAACACCTTGCGAATATCAAATTCGTGATAGTGGATGAGATACACGACGTGCTTGACAACAAGCGTGGAGCGCAACTTTCAATGGGTTTGGAGCGGCTCGCATTGATTGCGGATTTCCAGCGCGTAGGAATCAGTGCAACTGTATCAAATGAATTCGAAGCCGCGAGGCTTTTATTTGGCGAGCGGATGTATGGGGTTTGCGAGGTAGGAAAAAACCGGTTGATGAACATTTCAGTTGAAACCGCAAAAGGGAATGATGCGCTCGTGAAACGGCTGGGGGAACTTGCAGAGAAAAACCGGACGCTTATTTTCGTGAATACGCGGTCTGCCGCCGAAGAGCTTTCAGCATCATTGAAAAAAGCGCAGGCACCAGTTGAGGTGCATCATGGCTCGCTTGCAAAAGAAATCCGTATGTCTGCTGAAGATAGGTTCAAATCCGGGGCAATTCGTTCGCTGATGGCGACATCTTCACTCGAGCTTGGAATCGATATAGGAGACGTGGATTTGGTTGCGCAAGTGGGGTCTCCTCACCAAGTCTTTAGGCTGATCCAAAGGGTCGGGCGCTCCGGTCACTCGCTTGATAAGACTCCAAAAGGCATTGTTCTGGCATCTGACCTGGATGACGAACTGGAGGCAGAAGTGATCCGATCGCTTGCAGAAAACGGATGGATCGAAAACAAACAAGTGGAACGCGGAGCGCTCGATGTGATCGCGCATCAGTTGATCGGGTTGTGCCAGGACCTCGGGCGGATCGACCTCAAGAAAGCGCATGAAATCCTATCGAAAAGCTATGCATATGGGATTGATTACGATAAGTTGAGAATGGTCGCGCTCCAATTATATGGAGAAGGATTGCTGTATTTCGATGAAAATATTGATGGACGCATATCAATCAAGATGACGCTAAGGGCGCGGGAATATTATTATTCTAATTTGAGCACCATACCAAAGGAAAAACGATATGCGCTTCGGGACATCTCTTCTAACGCGATCATCGCGAGCCTTGATGAGGGGTTTGTCGCTAACCTCGAGCCATCTGCATCTTTCCTTTCAAAAGGCCAGCCCTGGCAGGTGATCGACATTAGTGAAACTGAAGTCCTTGTACAGCCAAGTTTTGCATCAGACATCGCCATTCCAGAATGGACTGGAGAAGATATTCCAGTGCCATTCGTTGTTGCACAAGGAGTTGGGCAGATGAGGCGGGGAGTTAAGAAAGAGATCACGCCGATGCCTGATGAGAAAACAATAATCATTGAACTGATCAGTGATATCATCGTCGTGCATGCGTGCTTCGGGACAAAAGTGAACGAGGCGATCTCGAGATTATTTAGCAAAAACCTTTCGAAGATAATCGGGGAATCCGTACGCGCGGTCGCTGACCCATATAGGATAGTGGTGAAGCTTCCATTTCCCCTTGATGAGAAGCATGTGGAAAAGGCTTTCCGCGATATCCGTTCGATTAAAGGGCCTCTTGAAGAATCACTAATTAATTCCAACTTACTCAAAGTGAAATTCATCCAGGCAGGAAGGCTTTTTGGTTTACTCTCTGTTGATGCGACTGTGACCGGGCGTTTTATTGAGGCGCTTCGTTATTCTGCAGTATATGAAGAAGCGATGCGCATGATTTTTTTCAGGTATTTCGATGTTGAAAAAGCTGAGGCAGTAATTGCAAAAATAAAAAATAAGGAAATAGGACTTGTCATTGAGAAACGAAAGGACCCGAGTTTTTTTGCGGCACTCGGCCTTGCGAGATTAGCTGCAAAAGAATCTATGGGAGGGTTCGAGCCGCGCGAGCGGATGGTGTCTGCATTCAAGGAACGGGCGCTTTCAAAAACGCTAAGTTTGAAATGCCTGAATTGCGAAGCGACGCGTTATCTGCATCTTGCAGGCGCTCCTGAAACGCTCTCCTGCCACAAATGTGGGCACCATTCATATACGTTGATTGAGCGTGAGGGCGAAGAGTTGGGAGACCTCGAATACAAGGCGGGATTGATCCGCTCGCACGGAAAAAATGCGCTGATCGCCTTGAGCACATATGGGGTTGGGGCAAGGACAGCGGACCGGGTTTTAAAGAAGTTGCACAAGGATGAACTTGGATTCTATCTCGACCTTATCGAAGCGCAAAAGAATTTTGTGAAGAACAAGAAGTTCTGGAAACCGTAAGGGAAACCGTTACGAAACAGCAGCAATTCTCAACGGAGAATATTTGGCAGCAGACCAGAATGGCCGGGTCGCGATTCGAAATGTTTCTCGCTATCTGTATCAGCAAATTCTCCAAATGCAACTATACCTGGAAGCCCGTAGATCCCAGTTGTCGGGTCAAGAAGAAGGACTGTTTTTACTTTCGAATCGATAACAACTTCCCTGAAAGCCAGTTTGGAAAATTCATCAATGGATAGTTTCCTATTCAGACTAGCCAACTGCTTTTTATACCTCTTTTGGATCGCTTCAATAATTGAGAATTTATCCCAATCCCGTTTCATCTTATCAGGATTTTCTGATATCACTACCCCCACATACAGATGGCCTTTGCCCCCTGGGATAGTAAGGTGCGTAAGCGTTGTTTTTCCACCGATGCTTTCTATCATTGATGCAAGAAGTACTGCCATGGATTTGCAATCCCCTGAAGAATCTTCAATTGTTTTTGCCGGAGATTTAGGGACTCCCCCTTCCGAGACATTGAGGTACTCGATGTTCCTTGCCACATGATCGAAAAGGTCGAATATCTGCAATTCATTGAAAAACATGCCCTTGGTCTTTACAGCGCGGCTTGCAGTTCTTCGGATAGAATCATCATCAGGTGCAATTGCTTTTTGATACGGATTAAGTGGCACTCTGGCATCTTCGATTGTTGCAGTTGTGTTGGGTGAATCGAAAAAGAATCTTTTTGTGACACAGACCGCGCTTCCGAGCATGACAATCAATGTACTTGCAAAAAAAGCATCAGACATATAATCCCGAAATTTCTTTTTGCGCGATTGCCTTTCCAAAGAAGCGGCGCTTCTCACACCCTGGAATTTCCCGTTGGAAAAAACCATGTGCAAGCCGCTCATTCTAGCCAATTCAGGGTCCTGCTGGACAAATCCTTCTATGCGGCTTATGAATGTGTCCCTATGATTAGGAGATTGTTGGACAGATTGGCTCTGAGACTCTGTAGATTTTATAGGTTGGCCTGGTGGCTGAAATACAGCTGGTTTTTTCGGGGCTTCTGTTGGCCTGGCATCTTTTTTACCCTGTGCTAGCCTGCTCGCAGCAACCGCCTCAGCTTTTTCCGCATCGATGCGCCTCTTGATCAATTCTACGATGGCATCACGGAACACTGATGGCTTAGACAACATCTTTGAGATCATCCTGGATACTTCTTCTTTTGCAAAGATGACTTTGTTAGCAAAATTCTCAAGCTTTTCCGCGTATTCCTTGGCGATTTTCTTGCGTTCATCATGATCATTAATACTTTCAATTGCTTGGAATAAAACTATCAGCCTCTGCTCGGCTTGCAGCGATGCAGAATCGGTTTTGAATGCAATGAATGCTTTTTCGACAACGGAATTCCGATTTGATTTTGCTTCTTCAATTTCAACAAAATGAATTCCGTGCTTTTTTTTCTCCTTGAGTGGCTTAAGGCGGGTAGTGGTTCGTTTCATTCTTGGAAGCGTGCTCGAACTGGCTTTTTCCCTTAACCCGACCATGCGAAAGAATGGCTCTTCCAAGGCACGTGCTGAAAAGCGTTTTAATGATGGATACTTCTCATGTAGGTATTCACCGTAACGATAGGTTGGGGATATTTGTAAGTCTCTGTATTTGCTTTTTGATTTTCGCATGTGATCACTAGATATTCCTGGATGTGTCTGATATATATTATTGTGGCAGAATGTTTAAAAAAGTAGTTGTTTGATTGCACATGATGGTATTCGGCGCCATTCGCTTCCGAAGTGAGTTTTTTTCAGAATTTTGTGACAAGTATTTATAAACTTCCAAAACGCGTTCTTTTTGCCCTTTGCCCGGAAGTTTTGATAATTTACAGGCCTTGGGCCAGGTGATGATATTATGGTTACTAGGTTCAGGGAAATGAAGAATACGGTTGCGCCGGTTATGGAAAATGCGAAAAAGGAAATGGCATTTGTCAAAGCACGAGAGGTGCTTAATGACGGAGCGATGAACAAAAACAACAGGAATGAGTTGGCGCTTTCCATGTTGGTTC
>JBFYLN010000132.1:0-3984 GCA_041305425.1 Microcaldota archaeon
CGTATTTGTATTCACACAATGCGACCCGATAAACGAAACCGTGCGCGTGCTCATGGCAAGCCCGAGAGCGGATAAGAAAGCATGCGATATGAAAGAGAATGAATTGGCAATACATGAAGAATTTCATGATGTGAACGAATCGGATATCAGTAAAATCGCAAAAGAAATAACTGATCGCTGCACAAGGGAAGCGATGCACAAAGATGCAAAACAATTCCGGATGCAGTGCCACATGCATACGAAAAAATCATTTGACAATTCTGAATTTTTCGATGACGGCGTATCAAATATCTCAGATATCATCCGCAGGGCGATGCTTTACAACAGCGACTACCTGATCCTTACAACGCATAATTCGCTTGACCTGAACAAGTTCGCGCAAATTGATACAGTTTGCAGAATGATGGGGATCAACGCGATAATGGGGCTCGAACTCACTGCACCAATGCTTCACAAACGGGTGAATGGGCCGCACCTCCTTCTCTTCATTGGAACGCGCGAAGCAGCGATCGAAGTCGGAAACCGGATCCTCTCAAAACGGGAACCTGGATTGAATATGCAATCATATTTCCGCTCAAAAGATGGAGACATTTTCCTTAATGATATGCTGCGTGAACTCGATGATCTGCGGAAAAGCGGGCAGGTTGCACTCGGCGCTGCGCATCCGTTCAACTACAACAGCGCTGCGCTTCCGATAAAATCCGTTGGTCTTCTTAGCGCAGTAGATGAAGGTATACTCAGCCTCAAGACTGCGATATCACTTGCAAAGACATTGGATTTCATAGAGGTTTGGAATCGCTCGATCTCACCCGATGCCATGAAATTCAATGATCCGGAGCTTTTCAATTGGATCTCCGGGCTTGTCGCTACAAGGGTGCTTGACAATTCATCGATTAATGGGGCATTGGAAGTGAAAAAGGATTTCAAACTTTCAGATGCGATGAGCGCGAATGTCTGCAATCTCGCACTTGGGATCTGGCTCCAGGAACAAGTGAAGATGCAATGCACATTCGGGACAGATGACCATTGCACGCCTCCACTTGATTGGAGATATTTGCGCGGGGGATATTTTGAGGCCGGTTTCACGTATTTCAATTCAGACCAAAAACTAAGCCCGGAGGAGATTGTCAAAAAGATATGCGATCGCAGCCTTGGCCTGAATGCGCATATATATAGCACGGAGACTTCGAAAGGGTTGCAGGTGCCTGATCCGCGCATAAGTGTCCCGGATGATCTTAAAGGCACGTGGAACAAGCTCAAGGCAAAGCATCTCTTCGATTATATCAAAGTGCTTACAGCTGATGCATTTGGCTTCTTGGGAAAAGGGGAGCCGGGAATGATCGGGAAGATGGACAAATAATAAGCTTGAAGATTTCATTTATTTTTTCCTTTCCCTTGCCGCCTTCATAAACGCCACAAACAACGGAGCAGGAGATTCTAACCTTGATTTCAATTCGATATGCGCCTGTGTAGCGACACCGAACTGCTCGCCCGGCCATTCAGCTATTTCAAGGATATTGTTTTTCGGATGTACTCCTGAAACAATAAGCCCTGTCTGCTCGAGCTTTTCCATATAATCAGGATTGACCTCATAGCGATGGCGGTGGCGCTCGAAAACAGATTCTGTTTTATATGCAGAATACGCGCGAGTGCCTTTTTTCAAAATCGCTTCATATGCTCCCAATCTCATCGTTCCGCCCATGCGCGATATCTGTTTCTGTTCCGGCAGAAAATCGATTACCGGTGAAGAAGTTGTTTTGCTAAACTCTGTGCTGTGCGCATCTTTCATTCCTGCGACATTCCTCGCCCATTCGACAACCATCAACTGAACTCCAAGGCATAATCCAAGGAGTGGAACTTTATTTTTTCTCGCGAACTCGATCGCCTTAATCTTCCCTTCGATCCCGCGTTCGCCGAACCCGCCTGGGATGATTATGCCGTCATATTCCCCAAGCGTTTTTTGGATTTCATTATCTTTAATCGTTTCAAGATCGCTCGCTTCGATCCATCCGATATCCAAACCAGAATCAGTTGCTGCAGCAGAGTGCACAAGTGCTTCCTTCACGCTAACATATGCATCTTTTACAGCGATATATTTCCCGACAATCGCGATCTTGAGTTTTTCGTTTTTCGGCTCTTCGATTTTACGCACATTCTTTTTCCACTCAGAGATGTCAGCTTCTTTCTTTGGATCCAATCCAAGTTTTTGCGCGATCTGCGCATAAATACCCTGCTTCTCAAGTGCAAGGGGTAATTCGTAAACCGAGCGGACAATCGGGTCATCGAATACCGCATCTTCATGTACATTGCAATATTGTGCAATTTTCTTTCTCGACTCTGCGCTCAATTGCTCCTGCTCGCGCGTGATTATTATATCTGGTTGGATACCCATGGATTGAAGGAGGCGGGTCGCATGTTGTGTAGGTTTTGTTTTTTGTTCTCCCGGACTCAGTGACGGGACATATGTTAATTGGATGAAAATCAATTGGTCATGCTCGAAATGCAACTGCCGCATGGCTTCTAAAAAATAACTGTTCTCAAGGTCACCGACAGTTCCTCCAATTTCAATAAGTACGATATCTGCATCTTTCTCTTTTCCAACTGAAAGCACCCATTTTTTTATCTCATCTGTGAGGTGCGGTACAAACTGCACATCGCGGCCAAGATATTCCCCTTTCCTTTCTTTTTCAATTATTCGCGAGAAAAGTTTTCCTCCAGTAATCGAGCATGAGCCTGGCATTGAAATATTCAGGAAGCGTTCGTACGTTCCGAAATCCATGTCAACTTCGGTCCCGTCATCGAGAACGAAAACCTCCCCGTGGCGAAACGGATTCATTGTACCGCAATCGACATTCAAATATCCGTCAAACTTTATCGGGATGACGGAATATCCTCTTGCAGAAAGTAGTTTCCCGAGTGAGGACGTTACGATTCCCTTTCCGAGCCCGGACATAATCGAGCCGGTAACAACAATGAATTTGGTCTGTCTCTTCTCCTTGTTTTCTGGCATGAAGAAGCAAATGGAGGAAGGGATTTAAAAAATTATGACAATGGCAAAGATTAACTAAATCCTATTGAGCGCTTCCTTTATCTCTTCAATGCTCGCTTTTGTAATAATAAGCGGAACTCGTTCCTTTTCCGAAATGCGCAACGCGAGCCTATCGACTTTCCCCCCTTCTATATTATGCAATACTACCGCACTCGGTTTTGATGGAGAAACGCGAATGACAACCATCGGGCTTCTTCCTGTGCTTACACCAGTGAAAATGAACACGCGCTCATTCACATTGCCGTATAAATTCTGGAAATAAGAAAGCGGCATTTCGAGTATCACTTTAATACTGTCAATAAGTGTGTATCCATAAATACGCCCAGACTCGACTAAATCCTCGTTGCTGAGCACTTCTCCTTTTATCAGCCCGACAAAATCCTTGAGCGAGATCGCACGTGCAAACTCATGCACTTCAAAGAAATCCGAAACCGGCTTTGCCTTCTCGGCAAATTTCGCGCTCATCGTCCCGCCATGCGTTGCATCGATATCAAAAAGCGCATACACGAACCGCTTGATGACCGCTGCACCAGGGGATTTTCTCCGGTTCCCTTCATAATCGGAAATCGTTGATACGGTGATCTTAAGATGTTTGGAAAGTTCGACCTGCGAGATACCGAAGATGTCGCGCCATTTCTTCATGGTGGCTCCTGGGTCATCTGAAAGCGTTATTTCGCCGGCGATCTCCATTTTTATTTTCTCGATTTTTTTCACCTGATATAAAAATGGAGAGATTTAGCTGACCGACAAATCGGCGCACCGATTTGTGGTCCACAAATCGAATACTTCGATTTGTTGGAGCCTTGCGAAGCTAAACAGATCTCAGCTTTGATTTTCTCCATCAATTCACCTCAAAGCTGAGAGATTTGGGCGTAGCGCCCGAGCCCAAACAGATCTCAGCTTTGATTTTCTCCATCAATTCACTTTTCCATTCT
>JBFYLN010000133.1:0-3704 GCA_041305425.1 Microcaldota archaeon
GACATCGAGCGTCGCGCCAACACACATACTCGCATCGCCGTAGGTCTTCTATTCTTTCCGGTCGAATACCCAATTCTTGTTTATGCCAAGCTCTTTTGAAAGCGCGACAACAGTCGTGACAGCAAGCGGGATTCCCTTGTAAGCAGGACCGAAAACCGCGTCGAAATCATTGCCATAAACCTGCCCGATCTTTTTTGCGAAATACTTTCCAAGCTCGTATGAAGCGGATCCAGTGGATAGCTCTCCAGTAGATATGAAAAAGGGCGATTGTCTTCCTGACTTGAGCGTGAAATCGCCGAACTTCACTGCACCTGATTTTGCCAAAAATTCTATGAACTGGGTTTCCATAGTATCAACAAGCATAGATAAGATGAAAAGATTTTTACATCTGATGGGTATTCAAAGTAGAATTATTCCGGAACTGTTCCGGAACAAGATTTAATGTTCCGGATTGATTCCGGAAGGAAAAGAATAACTTAGATTAGGATCTATTCGCAGCTCCATCCCTTACCGCTTTCACCATCGCTTTTATCTTATCGATCGAACCTTCTTTCTCAAAAGCAGTCCCGACTTGGATTATATCCGCGCCAGCTTTCATCACCGCACGCGCCTCATCTGGAGTCCGTATTCCGCCCGCTGCGATATACGGGATAGAAATACAAGATTTAACCGTCTTCACCATCTCGAGCGGGATGTGCCCTTCTTTTGGATTTGATCCTGCGTCAGTGATGAAGAATCTGAAGCCCATATACTCAGCTGCCATTCCGAATGCTGCCGCTATCTTTGCTTTATCGCGCGGGATTCGTTTCGCATCTCCGACCCATCCAACTGTTCCGCCGGGTTCGACAACAACATATGCGACCGGAAGCGGCTCGACTCCGCACATCTTCACCATCGGAGCGGCGAGCATCTGCGCCTCGGAAATCCAATATGTATTGCGGGAGTTGAGCATGGACATGAAATAGACTGCATCCGCATATTTTGTGAGTGTACCGATGTTTCCGGGGAAAAGGACAACAGGCTTACTTACGGATTCCTTGATCTGCTTTGCTATGAGGTCGAGCGGTTCGCCTTGAACTCCGGTGCTCCCGCCGATAAGGATCACATCCGCATCTGCCTCGTCCGCGTTCTTCGCAGTCTTGACCGCATCTGCGGGGCTCTTGTAATCAAGTGGATCGATAAGCGCGAACAAAAGCCCTTTCTTCTTTGAAAGCTCGTCGAGTATATATTTCTCTGTTTTGCCAACTGACATAGATATATACTGGTTGGTAACGGTTTAAAAGGAGTTATTTCATCAAATAATTATGCGTAAAAACAAAACTTTGATTGCACAACTAAAAGAATTCAAAAAAGAGATTTCCAAGACCATGCACCTTGAGAATATGATATTTTTCGGGAGCAAAGCAGAAGGAATTGGCAATAAACACAGTGATGTAGATTTGGTCATCGTTTCAAAAAACTTCAACAAGATCAGGTCGCTTGAACGTGGTTTGGATCTTTATGATTACTGGAAAGTAGATTCTCCGGTTGACTTTTTGTGTTACACTCCTGAAGAATTCAAAAAAGCGGTTAAAAGAATTGGATTAGCAGCCGAAGCAGTCAAAAACGGAATTGTGATCTAATCAAATGCAAAAACAGATCCGGCTTCACCATTTCTAGCGGCCGGTCCATATTCCCGTGCTTTGTTAGATAAGAATCAAGTTTTAGTTCATTCAGTTTTTTCCCGAGCGCTCCGAGTTTTTGGTCTGATAGCGAATCGAGATAATTTCGGATCCGCTGATGCAAAAACATATCCGCACCGAATCGCGAGCGCCATGAGAGTTCGTAACGGGTCGGGTTTGTTGCGTGTTTTCCTGCGAGCGAAG
The DNA here is from genome assembly GCA_041305425.1 of Microcaldota archaeon. Taxonomy (GTDB): domain Archaea; phylum Micrarchaeota; class Micrarchaeia; order Anstonellales; family Bilamarchaeaceae; genus CAILMQ01. The sequence continues at coordinate 1,866 of JBFYLN010000133.1, forward strand.
CGCAGTTTCCACCAAAGATGACGCCACCGCCAGTATTGTGCAAAACAATTGGACCCAGACCACCCAAAAATGTGTGAGTTTTATCTATTTCTATATCGAATACTTCTCCCGTTGAAGGTGGCACTCTCCGTATTTCTTTAATCGGAACCAGATATAATTTTTCTTTAACGATCTTTTTTAGTACTTCCATTCTAGAATCATCGCCTTTGAAGTCATCAACAATCTTTTCTAATAGATCATAATGATAGGTGTCATAGCTATGGTAATTTTTTTTGTACTTTTTGCCGCCGTATTTTAAGAACATGGTTTTGATAAATTCATTCTCAAAATATTTTTTTGGCAAGCCGATCGATGTACGTTTTCCAGTATTTCTCAAAAATTCTTTCAGTTCATCTTTTCTCTCTGGAAATACGTCAGATAACTCAATGAGGTTCTTTTTAGTAGTAAAACAAATTCTATAGCTCGGACCGCTTTTGATTTTCACCTTGTTCCAGAAATGTTCGCTTCCTTTTTCGGATTGAATTGTTGGTAACAATCCTAATTGGATCCCCAACAAAACAAGATCTGATGCCAGTTTATAACTTGCAGTCTTTGCAGAGATTTCTGCAGACCAGTTCCGCCTGCTTTTCGGAGTTCTTATTCTTATAGTTCCATCTCCTAATAAATAAGCCTTCAAGAATTCTTTTTTGAATTGATTTTTTATATTGAATATTAAAAATGGTATTTGTTTTAATTTTGCACCTTTACCCGTCTTGAACATATCAGAAAAAAGAAGTGCAAGCAACCGACCACCGAAAGTTATAGAAAATGCAGATATCTTTCCAGTCAACGGATTTTTCTTACTTCTTGCTTTTTGAGGAACTACGCCGAAAACATTTTTTATGCATTTAATTGCATCCTTTATCAAACCTTTTTTGACATCGTCCTTTCCAAAAATCAAAGTGATATTATTTTTTCCGATACAACCTTCTGCAACAATATAACCGAGTAACCTTGCAAACTCATCATTTACTCTAATTATATTATTAATTTCAACTTTTTTACTAGGTGGATCAAAAACCAGTTTGACATCACTAGGTATAACACCTTTTTCTAAAAATTTAGATAAAGGAATAGAGTTTCGGCCCCAATAAGCGGACCGATATCTTTCATCGATCTCCGTACTTTTTTTGTATAAGAATTCACGAGCCCCTCGAACTCTAACATTTTTTATTAGATGTGGCGCTTCCTTAATGATCATCTCTACTAAATTTATTTCGTGTACGCTTTCGTTATTGGGTATGTTTAATGATATCAACAGATGATTATCTACTTTTAGACTACCAACTTCTTTTTCAACCATAGAAAAATTATCTAAGCATACTACACTGTGTGAACCAGTTGTTTTTACTCTAAAACCATTTTTGAGTTGTATTTCATATAACATCTCATTTGTAGCGTGTTTTAGAACCCGGGTTATCCGAGATGAATTAGTTTTGAAACTATTATTAACTGCAGTTCCATATATCTCTCCCAAAACATACGTTTCTTTGTATCCATCTGGAGTAAGCTTTGTTATTAGGAAATTCGAATTGTTTATTCTGTTGTTCACAAACTCTCCGATGCATTCATTTCTGATCAAGCCGTTTTTGATTATGAGTACAGGTTCTGTATAATCCACACTTGTTGCTTTTGTCTGGCCTGCTGCATCACCGACAAGCAGCACGCTCTTTTTTCCAATCGACATGGAAGTCCTCGTCCGAAGAGCCATAGGAATGATATCTGCCGAAAACTTCACATCCTCCTCGCTCTTTCCATGCATCTTCAGCAAATATCTCCAAGCATCCCGTACAGAGCCAG
>JBFYLN010000134.1:0-5209 GCA_041305425.1 Microcaldota archaeon
TGTATTCAGATGCTGGCCACATTAGTGGCGCAGCGATAGTGAATATCGAATATAACGGGAAAAAGATATGCTATAGCGGAGATTTCAAGCTTGAAGACACGTTGATGCACAAAGGCGCGAAACCTGTAGAAGATGTAGATGTGCTTATCATGGAAGCGACATACGCATTCAAGGAGCACCCTGAAAGGCATGAAGCAGAAGAGACGCTTGCAAAGGAGATTGCCGAAACAATCGATGACGGAGGCACAGTTCTGTTCCCGGCATTTTCACTCGGGCGGACGCAGGAGCTCATGACACTGGTCCGGAAATACCATCCGCAAGTGCCGGTTTTTGTCGATGGTATGGGAAGAAAAATCACGAACGTTTACCTCCGCCACCCGAAATATATCAGGGATGCGAAAAGGTTCAAGAATGATGTCAACACAGTTACACTTGTCGAAGGCCCGCAGGATAAGCGCGAAGCGATCGAAGAGCCAGGTGTCATAATCGCGTCAGCCGGTATGATGAGCGGAGGGCCGATACTTAGCTACTTATTCAATGTGAATCCGCAATCAAAAGTGATTTTCACTGGTTATTGCATCGAAGAATCAAATGGATGGAAGCTCCAGAATGGCGGATATATCACGCTCGATGAACGCGACCTTGAAGTCGACCTTCCGGTTGAATATAAAGACATGTCAGCGCATGCGGGAAGGACAGACCTCCTGAATTTCATCAAGCACGCGAACCCGAAAAAGATCGTGCTTGTGCATGGGGACGAGTGCGAAAAGTTCGCTACCGAGCTGCGTGATGATTTCGGCTATGATGCGACAGCGCCAAAGATCGGGGATAAGCTGCTGCTATAATCTGCCCTGCTATAATTTCTCCATCTTTATTTGTTTTGGTGGAAACATTTCTCCATCTTGATCCGATTCAATGGAAACGCTAAGTGACTCTTCCCTTTTTTTTGCAATTCAATAAAAAATCTTTTTAGCGAATCAAGGGGCGAGCGGATTTCACGCGAAACAACTGCATAGACTCGACCTTTCCTATTCTCGAATCGGGAGAGCTTGTGTTGTTTTTTGAATTGCATCACGTGGGAGTCCATTTCCAATGGCGGGCCTATGATCTCCATTTTTTCTGATAGTGAGTCTTGTTTAACCGCAAATGCAATACGGATTTTTTCATCTGAATCATCTGCAATCATGCTACCAATTGTTTTGAATCCATCTTTTTCTATTGATGCAGCAAGCTGATGTAACACCTTCCGAATTTGTCCCCAAAGCACATCATCAACTATTTTCGGTTTTGGCAAAGTTATCTGGTATACGGGATTCTTTTTCGAAATCTTTGCGACTTTCTGCTCGAACGTTTCTGGAACCCGGAAGAAAAATTCCTCGCTCGGTTTTTTCAAGAATGCTTTTGCAAGTGATGAGAAACGAACAACATTGGCAAGAGAAAGCGCAGCAGAAACGTTCCGATCCTCGTCTGTCGGATCGATTGAAACAAAACAGGATGAAAACCTAATCGGTTGCGAACGAATTGATTTCGCATCGTAGGCTTTTTGCAGATCAATCACAATCGGCTTCTTTGGCAGATCCCATAAAGACGCTGCTTTAAGCAATTTCAAGAATGATCCATACCGCAAAATAAGAAGCTCACAAAGGTATCCGGAAAATCCCTGGACTTTTATTTCCGCACCATAAAGTGAGTTCGCTTTAAGGAATTTTTTAAGGAGCAGCACTTCGCCCTTCTGCGCGACCTTCATCTTCTTCAGTATGTACCGGGTATGGAGCACAGACCTATCGACCGCGCTTAATCTTTCCAACGCATTCTTTATGCTATATGCAGGAACGAGGTCAATCCTGCTTCCTTTGTAATAAAATCTTGCATAGGGATGCTCTGCATAGCTCAATTGGTAACTGATTCCATTGAACGCTTTTTTCATGATGCGCTTAAGCTCTGCTTCGAATTTCTCCTTTTTCATCAACCGATCAAAAAGAACAAAAATATCAATATCCTTCGAATCTGCAAGAAACGTACCTTTGGCAACAGAACCAGTCAGTACGGGTTTACATCCTCTTGGAACCGCCTTGCTGATACGTGATATCGCCTCGGCTGCAAGCTTTCGCTCGTGTGATTCCTGTTCTTTTGTAGGTTGGATTCGCTCCAGAACTTTCTTAAGTAAAAATCTGTCCATAGGGAAAGATTATAAAAAATACACTAATATATGCTTTGCTATGCGCAACGCCCCATTTATCTTGCTGTTATTTGCCTTCCTGCTATCAATCATGATTATCCCAGGGTGCATAACCCAGACTTCACTTCCGACTGCGGGAAAGGAAACCATCTCGAATGTCCGCACTGTGGACCTTGATAGCGACGGGATTGCAGACCTCGTAGTCTATGATTTCAAGCCGGTGATAAACGGAGATATGATCCTGAAAAGACAGGTCGCGATTGCAATAAAGACGATATCGAATTATTCATCATTCAAAACAGTAACTGCGACGCAACTTACGGCAACCCGCGCATCGCTAGATACGATTGCGTCCGATGAAGAGGTCGCATTCTCAAAATGCGCGGCAAACGCAGGTTTGAAAAACGACTGCCTTGATTTGGATTCATGCACCGTGCTATGCTCCAGCTCTTTCAAATGCAAAAAGGTTCTGGATAGCTACCCGATCGCGGCTGCTGACTCAGTCGTTGAGTTCGTGAACACGCGGAACCTGCTGGAAGGCAACCTCATTGATGTGAGGAACAGCGTGCTTGCCCTCGGAAATGCGAGCGAAGCGCAGAAGAATGATTACCTGAATAAGCTGCATGGTGTTGTGTTCAGGAGCGCGCAGATGTATTCCAACCCATTTTATGCCCGGGGCGAGATGCTCTTATGCACAGAAGCGGATTATGGATTGAAGAATATCAAAGCAGCTGCTGACCCGATCGGCACGCATACGAGCGTGGCCGATTCGTATGAATATTTTGTGACTGTATCTATCGCAAGCCAATCGGCTAACGGGGGAGTGAATGATGTGGAGCTTTCTGACACTCTTCCGACAACAGCGATAAAAAGCGACGATGATATCGCATCGAATCTCAAAATCAAAGTGTCGAAGAACGGATCAGAAGATTATAGTATTGCCTGGAAATCCGAACGCGCAACGTCTGCCGGGAACATGATGGCTTACCGGTTCTCATCTTCCACAAGCCCTGATGAGATTATCCCTTTGCTCGTTTCTCCGGGTTTAAGCCAAAGTAAATTCGACTTGTTTTTCCTTGCTCCTGCTGAAATGATTTTCAATATAATTTATATCGCCAATGGAAATTTCTATATCGCACTTGGTGCATCGATTGCCATTTTTTTGGTATTGGTTCTTTTTTCCTACAGCATCTTTGTTATCCTCTACCACGTGATGAGGGCAAGGATGAAAGGGGAAAATTTCATGGCAGGGGTAAGGAGAGCGCTAGGAAAAACAGAGATGCGCTGGAAATCCGATTTGATTCTCGGGATTCTCCTTCTTGCAGCAGGATGGTATATCTCCACTTCGGTGGCGATTGAGCCGACAACGCCAGTGCAATTTTATAGCGCAGTAGATTATTTTGCCAACCTGGCCCTTGGAGTCGCTGCAGCATCAGGGCTTGCAGGAGTCGGGTGCGTATTCCTCGGGATTATTTTAGTCTATAGCGCGATCGAGAACAAGATCAAAGTCACATTGCTAGAAAACCTTTATGGCATGGTCATCAGGGAAGAGCGGGATGAATCGATAGCAAAGGCCGCGAAACTGAAAAACACGCTTGCCGAGTTGCAGAAGCTGGTTGACGAATACTCTGCACAAGAGTTCGATGTGAGCGAAGAATATGATGTGCTAAGCGCATTGCCCATGCACAGAATCGATGATCTTGCAAAGAAGAACACTCCAACAAGTAAAGAGATGATCGACGAATACCTTGCAAAAGCCGAATCCGCATTGGAGCGGCTTATGGAGAGGAAGAAGTCTGCTGATGAGAACTGGCCAAAATGGTCAGAGATGATCGACCGGATGCTTGCTGAAACGAACGAAGTGTACCTCAATTCACTGGTCACGATCCCTGCATCGCTGCGCACCTGGGTGCTTGGAAGATATGTGAAAGAGAAAGCTGCTGAAGGCGTAGTGTTTGATCGCGATTCGATCAAGAAAAAGATCGTGAGCCCGCAGGTGATGGTTTCAGGCATGATCCAGCAGGGATTGCTCGAAGGGGCAGTTGTCATTGAAAATGATAAGGTCATCCTTGCACAGATGAAAGAGGGTAGCGCTACAGTCCCGTCTGTCCTTTCGCTCAAGTTAAGAGGATACATGCGCGCGCTTGCGAAATCACTTGGGCAGCATGAGCCAACGGGCTTTGCAGCTGTAGGGGATAAAGACGTGCTTGTAATGCTCAAGGATTCGGGATTGGATGCGATGGTCTATATCCCAAGGGAAAAGTTCAAGGATGCGGTTGAGGAGTGGAAGAAGAAGGTTAAGATGCTCAAAGCTGCATGAACAATTTTTTTTAATCATCCCTTATCCGAAATAGTTCGGGCTGCATTTTTTAGCTCAGAACTGATTGCGGTTTCTCCGACCTTACTTACAAGTTCTCTTAGTGTTGAGCCTGATCCGGCTTTTTCATCGAGCCTTGATGTTGGAATGCATTCAAGGGCGGGTATAAGGGTTTCGATCTCATAGCGCGTATAACCAAGAGGCTCAAAACCAAAAACCATATACATGTTGATATAGCTCATCCTCATGCTTGAGTATTCTGCAAATGCAGTCAGCTGACGGATTGCAGCTTCAGGATCGATTTGCGGCAAATGGAAATTGGAAGCAAGCGCTACAGGCTTTGCCAAATCAGCCAGATATTTTTCAACTTCATCACGAACGATATCGCCCAGGGTCTTCCCATCTTTTCCGATTTCATGTGTCCTTTTCAAAGCCCCTTTGGTTATCATGTGCTTGTCGTTTGCAGTTACCCTTGGATCCTTGCCGAGCATTTTCTTAATCTCGGATTCATAATCAGGCCCAAGATAGAATTGGTCTGCCCAGTTCTGCTTCTTGAATGGAGACTGGCCTCCTTGCGAGCTGCCAAATATTTTGTGGAGTGTAGGATTCCCAGGAAAAACGACATCTTGAAAGACTTTTTGGACTGTTTCTTTCTTTTCAGGAGTCATGGGTTTCGATGTGGCAGAGTTGGACGGGTATCCTTGCATCGACCT
>JBFYLN010000135.1:0-5374 GCA_041305425.1 Microcaldota archaeon
GTGGCCTTCTTAAGATCGCGAAATCAATGAATATCGGCAAAGAAGAAATCGCAAAATACTCAACAATCATTCAGGAAGAAACGATCAAAAGAGGCAAGAGGAACACTCCGCCGCCCCTTCCACTGTTAATGCTTGCCAAAAATGCAAGACCGAATCATATATAATCACTCAAGGAGAATTATATTTATGCGAATCTTGGTGGCTATAACTGGAGCGTCTGGGCTAGCTTATGGCATACGTTTTGTGCAATGGCTGAAAAAACAAAAAGGAATCGAAACCTCTGTCGTTATCAGCAAAGGCGCGAAGGATGTTGCAAAAGCTGAACTGGGGACACGATTGCCAGAGCCTGATTTTGATGAATTCGATTTTAATTGCCCGTTCGCTTCCGGCTCTAATCCTCCTGATGCGGTCGTAGTCATTCCATGTTCGCTCAAGAGTTTAGGTGAGATTTCGAACGGAGTCGGCAATTCGCTTATCAATCGCGCAGCTGAAGTCGCATTAAAGGAACGGAAAAAATTGATACTTGTTGTCCGTGACACCCCGTACTCGCTCATTACGATAAAAAATATGGAGCGCGTGACGCTCGCAGGTGGTGTGATTTTGCCAGCCTGTCCTGCTTTTTATGGTAAGCCAAAAAAGATTGATGACATGATCGATTTTATTATCGCCAGGGTGTTGGACCAGATCGGGTTAAAGCATAATCTTTCAAAACGTTGGAAACAAGGTGAAAAATCATGATGTCGTTTCGCGATTATATTGAGAGATTGAAGAAGGAGAAAAGGATGAAAGTGGCGAAGAAACCGGTTTCGCTGAATCTGGATCTTGCAGGCCTTATGCACTCGCTGGATGGGACACCGGTCTTTGTGCCTACAGTGGAAGGTTCGCCATTCCAGGTAGCGGGAAATATATTCTCAACTCGAGAGCTTGTTGCGGATTATCTCGGGATTAAAAAAGAGGAGATCGTTCCAACGCTGGTTCGCGTGCTAAATAATCCAACAAAACCAAAAAGTGTCAAGGCTTCCAAAGAAGCGCCTGTTCTTGAGAACAGTACAACTGATGTTGACTTATCCAAACTCCCTATTCCACTACACGCAGAAAAAGATGGCGGACCATATTTTTCTTCTGCAATCGTTTTTGCTCAGGATAAGGAGCTTGGCCGTAATTGTTCATTCCATCGCATGATGGTGATTGATAAGGATCGGGTTGTTATGCGGATCTTACACCGTCATCTTGAAGAGTTTATCAAGAGAGCTGGAGGCGAATTGAATGTCGCGGTAGTAGTTGGCGCTCCAATAAATGTTTTGCTTAGTGCGGCGATCTCGACAAAGCTCGGGCAGGACGAACTCGAGTTCGCGAACAGCCTTGCGCCGGTTAAAACAGTTAAGCTTGGAAACGGAATCGAAGTGCCAGCTGATTGCGAGTTCGCATTTGAAGCGAGGATCACAAAAGAGCTGCATGATGAAGGGCCCTTTATTGATTTGACTGAAACATACGACGTTGTCCGCAAGCAGCAGGTCATGAAATTCACAAAAATGTATCATCGGAACAATGCGATTTGGCACGTGCTTCTTCCAGGCGGGCTTGAACATAAAATCCTCATGGGCATGCCGCGCGAGCCGACAATTTTCAATGAAGTGAACAAGGTCGCAAAATGCGTTGGCGTGAATATCACTCCGGGAGGATGCTCCTGGCTTCATGCAGTTGTCTCGATTCAAAAGAAAAACGAGGACGATGGAAAGAAAGCGATAGATGCTGCATTTGCTGGACATAAATCATTAAAGCATGTCGTGATTGTCGATGACGATATTGATGTCGATAATCCAGCACAGGTCGAATGGGCGATCGCTACTCGATTCCAGGCTGACAAAGATGCGGTGATCAAGTCAAAACAAACCGGCTCTTCATTGGATCCGAGCGCTGACCCGCATACTTACGAAACTTCAAAGATGGGAATCGATGCTACGAAACCGCTCGTCGCGCACGGGAAGAATTTCGAGAGAGCGGAATGGAAGACGGTCGACGTCAGCCAATATTTTTGAATCAATAAAATGATTTAGGCCTTAAAGAGGAGTTGACTGGTGGGAGAGTTCGGTATCATGAATGTCTCCTCCTCCAAAGGCCTCGGGGCTTCACGCTCCTTCGATTGCTATCCCCTTGAAGATATCCCTCAACCTGAGCATAATAAAGTTTTCTGAAGTATTTTGCAAAAAACACGCACATTTTAATACTTCTTCGTTCATATATAAAACATGGACGAAGTGGACATGAAGCTTCTCTATTATTTGGATGTTGATGCGCGCTACCCTGTTAAACGAATTGCCAAGCTGATTAAGGAAAAAGGCGAGAAGATAAATTATCGCCTCAAGCGGCTTTTCCGGGAGAAAATCATAAGACGTTGTTTTGCAGAAATAAATCCATGGAAAATCGGCTTCACTTCTTTTAAGGTATATTTTCAGTTTCAGGGAGTTGACAAAGACAAGATCGATGAGATGTACCTGTTCCTTGTCAAGAACTGCAATGTCGGTTGGATCGCTTCCTGCATGGGAAGATATGACATGATCGTCGAGATAATGGCAAAAGACCGCCATGAGTTCCTTGAAATGTATTCAAAATTCCATAAGCAATACTATGAGCATATACTTACCAAAGAAGTCGGTGTGACAACTGAACTTTTCTTCATGAATAAGAAATGGCTGGCTCCACATGTCGGAAAACCGAGCATCGCAAAAATGGTCGGAAAGCCCGAGAATCTCGTGGATGAGAAAGACATCAAGATTTTGTGCCATCTTGTGAAGAACGGACGTGATCCGGTGAAGCGGATCGCGCAAAGCCTGAAGATGCCAGCGACGACTGTTTCGCAGAGGATTGCAAACCTTGTGAAGCGGGGCGTAATCGCGGGCTTCCGGACTGATGTTGATTTGAAAAAGTTTGATAGGGTGTACTGCAAATCATTCATCTATTTTTCACAAGGCGATAAAGAGGATGTGCGCAAGATGATTGAATACTGTATGAATCATCCTGACATCATTTTCATTACCAAATGCATCGCTCCCTGGGACATGGAGATTGAGGCGAATACGCATTCATTCAACGATTTCACACTTCTGATGAATGATTTGAAAAACAGGTTCCCGAATGTTGTGCGGAATTTCGAGGCTGCGGTGATCAACAAGGATACGTCGGATCTGTGCAAGCCGAGGGATTGATCTTTTTTCACATATCGAGGTTGAAATATTATGCAATTAACAAAACAAGAACAACAGATGTACGACGGCGAGCTTGGGGAAGCGACTCGCCAGTCCATGGAGATACTTATCGCTCTTGGAAAGATTTATGGCGCAGAGAAGATGATTCCGATAACGAGCGCACAGGTTGCCGGTGTTTCGTATAAGACGATCGGAGATGCAGGGCTAGAATATCTGGAAGACTTAGCTGCAAAAGGGGCAAAAACGCGCGTGCCGACTTTCCTCAATCCCGCAGGCATGGACGTAGAACAATGGAAGGAAATGAAAATTCCAGCGGGCTTTGCAAAGAAACAGATCGCGATCCTTGACACATATTCAAAAATGGGAATTTCAAAGACATGCACTTGTGCTCCATACTTTATTGGAATAAGACCGAAGAAAGGCGAACACATCGCATGGGCGGAATCGAGTGCGATCGCGTTTGCGAATTCAGTTTTAGGTGCGCGGACGAACCGCGAAGGTGGGCCAAGTGCTTTAGCAGCTGCAATCTGCGGTGTAACGCCCTATTACGGGCTTCATTTGGATGAGAACCGGAAAGCGAAGCTAATTGTCCAAGTTGATTGCGATGTCAAAACAATAGCGGATTTTGGCGCTTTAGGAAGCTGGGTCGGAACGATCGCGAAAGAGCGATATCCTGCATTTAAAGGAATCAAATCAGCGAGCGAAGAACAATTAAAAGTTCTCGGCGCTTCGATGGCCGCGAGCGGTTCGGTACCATTGTTTTTTGTTGAGAAGATTACGCCGGAATGGAATGTGGAAGACGGAGCGGAAACAATCGCATTTACGCAAAGCGAACTCAAGACCACAAAATCAAGACTCGACTCTTCTGGTCTTGCCCGCCCGAACTTAGTTACCCTCGGTTGTCCTCATGCTTCGCTTAAAGAGATCAAGCAGGTTGCGCAAATGGTGGCAAAGAAAAAACCCACTGTTCAGTTTTGGGTTTGCACTTCCAGAAAGCTGAAAGAAGAAGCTGTAAAACTCGGATACAACACGATTATCGAAGCAGCAGGAGGTCGCATTGTCGCAGATACATGCATGGTCGTCTGCCCGCTTGAACAGATGGGTTTTACCGTTACCGGAACCAATTCAGGCAAAGCTGCAAAATATCTCCCAAATCTCTGCAAACAGAAGGTCGCATTCGGAGATATCGAGGATATTCTTTACAGGTGAGATGAATGGCAACAACGATATCCGCCCGGACTATTTGCAGGGGAAAGGCGACAGGAGAAGCTTTGATCAGCAAAGATCCTATAGGTTTCCTCGGCGGTGTTGATCCACAAACCGGGATTGTTATCGAAAAAGGGCATTCGCTCGAAGGCAAGGTAATATCCGGGAAAGTTTTAATCTTCCCGAATGGGAAAGGTTCCACTGTTGGCTCTTACGTCATGCTCCAGCTCGCAAAAAACAAAAAATCCCCCGCAGCTATAATAAACTCGAGCGCAGAGCCGATAATCGCAGTGGGTGCAATCATCTCGAAAATCCCGATGGTGGACAAGCCGGAAAAGGATATTTTCCAGATCCTGCAAGACGGACAAAAAATCGAAGTGGATGCTGATAATGGGTTGATAAGATTCTGATTTTATTTATTCAAAAGACCTAAAAAAACCCTAAACAAGAATAAAAAAAAGAAAGAGATAGAATTCAAAAAGAATTCAAACTGATCTTTTCAAGCGTGATTCCTGATCAATCCTTTCAATCTGTAGAACTCCATCAATTTGGCGATATCCCAATCCGTTTTCAATATCCATCCGAACATACCAGTCACCTATTTTCTATGATTTTATACATTTACTATCTACTTAACATGGGGATTAATCGTTCGAAAAGTAAATTTATAAAGCTATCTCCCAAACGTCAATGTTTATGAAAACACATTTAAATACTTCCTAACATAATATTCACTAATGGCTAGTGGCACTAACGGGAGAGATCCTACTGACCTGCAGCAAAAACGGAGGATACCGAGGACTGCAGTCGTAAACAGGGAAGAGCTGAAAGTGCCCCAGGTCTCAACAACATTTGCTGTTTTCCTCGATATTTCAGGTTATACTCCTTTCACTGAGTCGGTCATTAAAAACAATCGTGATGGCGTTGGCCAGATTGTTGATGAGCTGGAGAAAATCCTTCGT
>JBFYLN010000136.1:0-3941 GCA_041305425.1 Microcaldota archaeon
AGTAGCAAACTTGCTTTTCAGCTCGTTCATCGCATATTGCACTTCTTTGGTCGAAGTCCCATCAACAATCGCCTGCTCGACAAGCAGCTTCTTGTCCTTGACCACGTCCTTCCAGTCAAGCCTCGGCTTAATCTCGTCATCCATCCGCTCCACATATCTGGAAGCCAGGATTTTCCGGTATTGAGAGCGGACAGAGTCGAAAGATTCTTCTTTGGGTTTCATTCTTTTGGGCTTGACATCATCAACAGATGAAGGCCTGCCGCCATCAATCACTCTGAGCATAAGCTTTTTTTCAACCAATCAAAGCACCTACTTTCTGTCTTTCTTTGAATTGCGCTTACTATTGGATTTTCGCGTCACTGCTTTTTTCGCGCTTCTACGGGCTGGAACCGTTCTTGTACTGGCCCGCCCGCTTTTAGCCCTGCCAAAATCGCCAACAAGCCTTGAGCGTTCGGATTCTTTATTCTGGATCATTTTGAGGATCCTATCCGTCCTTTGCGAAGCCTGTGCTTTTAATGAATCGAAATCCGGGGTTGAAGCATTGTCAGAGCGCAGTTGGGAAATCATTTCCTTTGAATCCTTAACCAAGCTCGAAAGCCTTTCACGCGTGTCTTCGATCCTCTTTTCGATTTCCATTTCCTGTTCTGTTGCCTCGGTCATCTGGACATCATAGTGCGAGGTCATCTCTTCCAGCTCATGGATGTACTTTTTCAGGTAAGCCGCTTCTGCGCTTTTCCGTAATTTCGCTAACTCATCCTCGCTCGATTCGACGTATTTGCTAATCTGGTCGACTTTTTGTTCATAGTCTTCCATGTATTCGCGTGCCCACACTTCGACCTGGCTGATCTGTTCGATCTGCTTTTCGAGGTTGATGAGCTCGGATTCACTCGAGTCGATTGACGATTTGACCTTTTCGATCATGTCAGTTACTCCGAGCTTCATTTCCGTAGCTTCTTCGAGTTGTGTAAGCAATGTATTCATAGAGCCATTAAGCTCTTCAATACTATTCTGGGTTGCACCCATCGTCTCTTTTATGAACAAAATTTTTCTATCAGCATCATCCTGAAGTGTGATCAAGCTTTCAACTTTTTCTTGCTCAGCAGCAAGCAATTCCTTGCTCTCAATCATCCTTGAGGTGACTTCGTTTTGCGTCCTTGCGACTTCCTGGACAAATGAATCTACATCCTGTTTTGCAGCCTTTATCACTGCCCGGCCATCGGATTCCAATTTTTTGATTGAATCATGGACCTTGCCAATCTCATCAACCTTATCCGGAAGGGTCAAAACACGTTCCTTAAGGCTGATCACGCGGCCTTCTTTTTCAAGGATCCGTTCTGTTATCGAGGCGATATCTGCTTCAACCTTTGATTCCAATGACAAATAGCGTTCGCGGTAAATTCTGTCTTTTTCGGCTTTGAGCCTCTCGAGCTCTGCCTTCTCCTTGTTGATCTGGTTGATGTAGGAATTGACCATATCCTTGATTGGTTTGCTTGATGCTTCAGTTTGAACTGATGGTTTGGTTATTCGAATTGGTTCTAAATCGAGTTCATCTTCAAGTAGTTCTTCTTTTATTTCGGAATCATTTTCCTCTTCAACCTGGACCAGTTTGCTGACTTTTAAATCGGTAACAATCTCCTCTTCTTTTTCAGGATTTCTTCCCTCGATATCCAGTGGCTCAACGGATTTTTTTGAAAACCGGTCCCCTTTCAATTCTACGTCATGCACATTGTTCAAAATGCTCGACTTTAATTCGTCTTCTTCAACATTATCCTGTTTGCGTTTCAGGTATTCTTCAAGGCGTTTTTCAGGGTCCAGCCTGTCATGATCACTGCTTTTTATCGCTTCAAGGACTTCTTCCTTATGGTCTGATTCCCTGCTCACCATTGACGCGAGCACATCATCTATCTCTTCGTCCGGCGCGTATGCCTGCGAGCTTTCACCTAGCCAGATTATCGTTGTGCCTGTCAATCCATATGCTATGCTGACATATTCCTTGTCTTCCAGGACACGGATCCACTTATCCATGGATTTCCGATCCATCCTGGACAAGCGCTCAAGCTCATTGAGGCTGATCCTTTTCTTATCTGACAATATCTTGATTAGGCTGTCTACGTCAGTGCTTACTAATGCGTCGTTTACTGTGATTTTATCCCTGTTCAAATATTTCCCCTCCTATTAAGGTGTAACCTATATAGTATTGTGTGGGGAAACGTTTAAAAATATAGTATATAAAAATGGAATAACGTGTTTAGTTTGAAACAACTGAATATCTGCCAGAAACACGTCGTTTTGCGCGCTCAAAAGCGAATTTGACTGCTGCTTCGTTCGCTTTGTATGTGCGTACAGTGAAAAGGTCTGAGCCTTTGTCCAACCTTGCGGCCATGTCCACCGGCCTGCCAAACGCACGCCTCATCCCTTTTTGGAGCCGGTCAGCACCAGCGCCTGCAATCATCTTGTTCTCGCGGATTACATGGTGCGGATATACGCGGACCACCATTTCGTAATTCCCCGGCATGGTTTTTTCCATGTGCTTGTTCGCGCTCATGCGTGCGCTTTCGATCGCGTTGTCGCGAAGGATGATCGCTATGTCTGCTCTAAGATGCATTGTCAAGTCATAATCCTTTTTCACTGTCCCCATCCTGAATTGGTGGAGGTCCTTGTGTGGCATTGCCTTGATGAACGATTTTCTTGGTTTCGATCGGCTAAATCGTGTCCATGCTCCTTTATCCGGGTCCCGAATCGCGTGTCCTGGCCTGATTCCCATATGTCATACACCTGTGCATTATTCATTCTGATGATACATTCTGATGATAAGTTTCTTGTTCAATAGTGAGCAGTTAGGATTTTAAAGTCTTGTGTCATGGGTCTTGAAATAAAAAAATTGCGGTCCACTTGCTCGAGTGCCGAGCAAGGCCCCTCAAATTTTTAAGAAAAAATTTGCGGTCTATTTCTTCGGCGATCCGAAGAAAAGACCTCAATTTTGTAAAACAAAATTGCGGTCGTCGGGATTGACAGCTTAGCTGACAAAATAAAATGCGTCAGCATTTTAAGCTTTTGAACCCGAGTTATGGGGTTGGAAACCCCAAGTCCTACCAGGCTAGACTACAACCGCGTAGTTATCTAAATAGGTTTATTCCAAAAGAATTAAAAGCCTTTAACGCATTTCGCGTCTCTTTCTTTATTATTCTCTTTCATAGGAATATGAATCACCCTGGCTATTTCTTTTTGCCAGATATCCAACGGAGTATAATAAGCAAGCTAAATGCAGAAAAAATCGACACGATTTGAATAGACTGATAATCACACGAAGCAGTTCCATTGCCGCATGAAACATCCTTAAGCATGGTATAAATGCCTACTGCGCCAGACACAAACGTAAACGCCATAACAACTCGGTTCAACTCATCCGCTGATTTGGCTGATCTCTCCAAGCTCTCGAATATCGAATGGGATTTCCCAGAAACCATAGTTAGCTTTTTGAGTTCTTCCCTAAGTGCGATTGACTCTTCTTTTGTTTGTTTTATCGACTCTCTCACCCGTTCGTTTTGATTAATGACCGCTGTATTCAGATTCATTAACTGACCGCTAAGACTATCCATGCTTGTGCTAAGCCTTTCGATTGCCTGGCTTGTTTTGGGCTTTTCAAGCATGTCACCGAAATTCTTGATTGCTTTGCTGAACTTCAAAAAGTCATCCGCTTCGCTCATATCATCCCCATCTAAAGATGGAAGTATGTGCTTATAAAATAAGTTTGAATCGTTGTTCGAAAAACGAACAACGGATGATATTGAATCTGTTACCGTAACTTATGGAGAAAGGAATACCCGAAATATGCCAAGCCCACTGTGATAAGAATTGCAGAAACCGCAGGGTTGAACTTGGACAGGAATATCAATATAATAGCGATTATGGCCGTCCCAACCATCTTGAAAATGTTTTTC
>JBFYLN010000137.1:0-5810 GCA_041305425.1 Microcaldota archaeon
GGCATAGCTACACCACTCATGCTATCGGAGAGGAAGCTTATAAACGTTAAGATTAGATTTTTTGACGGAAGTTATGCCTTTACTCAGGAAGCGCTTCAGCCCCGATCACGGCTTGGGAAACGATTTTCTTTGGGATACGGGAAGAGATATATGGTTGTGCAATGATTATTTCCTGTGGCCTGGATCCAGAATCCATACGTATTGCATCAGTGATTGATGATTCGGATTTGACTTTCGGATCTCCTGATTTCGACTCTCGGATTTCTTTGGTTTGAGATCTTTTTTCCATTCCATGAACCGGACTCATATTTTGAATATGTTGCGAAGAATTTGATCGATAGTGCGATTGGTTGTGGCTTTGATGATTCACGCAATTCAAAAATACAGATTTCGATTCCGCTCGCCCGGATTCGCTCGCGTGTGTAGATGGATGCGAATGATCGTATTTTGCGCTCGGGTTTTTGTGTTTGTTCGAACCCGCATCAGACTTCCATTTCGATCCAATGTCAACTTTCGGATCGTGCGCCGTGTGTTTCGAAACGCAGATCGCGTACGGATTCATCCCGACCATGTTCCAAAAGGACTGGAAGAACCAGGAGAAATGGCCTGATGAATCGGATGAATGAGAATGGTCCGAGTGATGATAGGAAGAGGAAGACAAATGAGTTAATGAATAGGTTTGGAAAAACGTTTGTGTTTCCGGATTCAGATGGAAATAAGATTGATGACTGCTAGTTTCATGATTCAGATAAGAAAATGCCTGCCCGGGATACTGCACTTGATGGCTAGAATGCTGGTGATTCATCGCTTCCCAATAACTGAAGAACATTTCAGGAACATGCAGACTCAAAATGAAAGCATCTTCATGATTAGAGAGTATTGGCTTAGTGTGCCCTGGATCGTTCGTCATAGCCTGCAATTCATGTATTATTTTCGGATCGTGTGTTTTGGAATGGATCCCAAACTTCACATAATAATTATGGTTGTATCCTTCGTTCACGCGATATGCATTGTTCCAGATCCGATTCTTTTTGCAATAGTAATAAAGTCGCTTTACTTTCCCGAACCGGACAGAATCCCATACAAGGTCAAGGGGCTTGGATCGATTTTTCAGATTGTCAACTAAAGGCTTGAATTCAAAACTGAGCTTACGCTGAGTAACTTGAACATCCTGAACGCTCCCCTTATCCACAGTCTTCAAATTGACCAACATATATGAAATTAGAGAAGCCTCAAAAGGTATTTAAAGATACGTTTGACTACCAACCCGATTACGTCTTTTGTCTTAATTCTTTCCCGATTTTCAACAAGAATTCATTGATTTTTCCATTTGGAATCGACGCTCCGGCAGCAATCTTATGCCCGCCCCCGATTCCATTGACTTCTTCTGTTCCGGCTTTCATTACCGCAGCTAGATTCAAACCAGCATTTACTAGCGCTCGAGGCGAGCGAGACGAGATCTTTATGTCATTCCGAACCGCGGAGGGGGAAACCCCCTCCCCAGTTTGAGGGTCTTCCTGACCCTCCCCCCGACGCGGTTGGGAATTGACGGCCGATTCTTTTCGGCCGGCTGCATTCCGCTCTCCATTAGAAATCCCGATAATAGGTTTTGTCCATGTCGCGCGCATTGCCATTCCACAAACAGTCCCGATGATTGATTCATCGATTATCCCGCGCGCATCAAGAAAATAAAATGGTCCCATGTCCTGAATATTTCCGTTTGCGAAACTTATCCCGTCCCGGATCATTTTTCTATGTGTGGAAAGGAGGATCCGTGCTTCATCAAACGCACTCGAATCATTTAGACAAACCCTTAATCCGATTTCCGACCTGCCGTGCCTTCCACACGCGTTCAAAAGCGTGGAAAAATCATTTGCCTCGTACGTTTCATCTCGAGCATGGTTCGGGAATACGTAAGACTCACCAATCAACTCGCTCGCTTTTTTCACAAGATCACTGTTAACCAATATGTTCGCAATCTCGGAAATCAGCCTGCGTTTCTCCTCATCATCAAGTTCTGCATAGACACGCAAGCGCATATTGTCTTGGGTTTTTATACCAAGATCAGTTAGCAGTTTTGTCGCCCGATCCTCATTATATGAAACCATCGGAATATATGGATCGTCGGAAAAAGCGAGGAACTGGACTAAAGGCCTGCAATAGCGGCCATAGAAACGCAAGTCGTTTTCTATTTTCACTTCTCCGCTTTCCACTCCCTGTTCCAGCACCCACCGGTTCATTCCACGTAATGGGGATTGCATATCTCCGACCGCACCTACAATTGCCAAGTCTACGCGTTCTCGGAATACGCAATACGCCGTGCTTGAACCGCTCAATTCATCAGCGCCATCAATTCCGTGAAGTTGAGGATTCGCCTGCATCTTTTCGATTCCTTTTGTCTGGTGATGATCGATAATCAAAACATCTTTGAGCTCGTTCACGCGCGGATTCCCTCCGCCAAGGTCAGTGAAAATTATTTCCTTCTCCTGCATAAGCGAATCGATCGCTTCATCATCGAGTTTTTTTATGCATTTGTAGCGCGGCGTTTTGCCAGTTTTGCTATTTTTCGCCAAAGCGCTCACTGCGATCGCGCCAGAACTCACCCCATCCGCATCATGGTGGAAGACGACCAAAGGATCAGAGAATGTTAAAGCGATCTTTCTGAGCTCTTGGCAGGATTCGAGAAATTCATTTTGGTTAGTTGGAAGCTCCATTGCATTATTTACCCCCAACTTACCTTTTTAAACTGCTCTTGTTCAATCAATAAATCAAGGTGGTTTTGTTGTTAATGGATAAATTCCTTTCAGGGATCATAATCGCATTGCTTCAGCTTATGGTAGGATTCACATTCTCCGTCGCTACAGCTTACATCGGGATAACTCTGCTTGACAAGCTTACTGGTGGAGGAAAGAAATGGGATATGATCAAAAAAGGGAATGTTGCAGTCGGAATTCTTTACGCTGCATCTGTTTTCGCACTCATATATATGATGGAACCAAGCATCACCGCGACAGTCATCTCATTGAATACAGCGATTGCCCAGGGTATGATGCTCATATTCATTGCGCATTTGACTGTGCTCGCGATAGCGCTGATAATCGCAGTGCTTTCAATCTGCATCCTGTTGCACATCATGGACACGATGTCATTTGATGTTGAAGAGATGAAAGAGATACAGAAAGGGAATGTGGCTATTGCGTTGATAAGCGGTTCGGTGCTGGTTGCGGTTTCATTGGTTGTCAGGACTGCGATCGTTTATCTTGTGAATGCACTTACCTTTGTTGGAATATAGGCACGATTTATTTTGGTGAAAATTATGGACATTGACAAATTCAATAATTTCTCTGACTGGTACAACACGATCACAAAAGACGCGAAGCTCTGCGACCTTCGCTACCATGTAAAAGGCTTTGTTGTTTTCATGCCTTGGGCAGTGATGAGCTTCAAGCGTATGTATGCGATGTATGAAGGGGAGTTGGAATCTCGCGGCCACGTGCCTGCACTTTTTCCTGCATTGATTCCAGAGGATTATTTCACCAAAGAAAGTGAGCATGTGGAAGGATTTGTTCCTGAAGTCTTTTGGGTGACTGAAGCAGCTGGGAATAAATTGGAGCCTCGGCTTGCAATGAGGCCGACTTCTGAGACTGCAATGTATTCGATGTATTCGCTCTGGATCCACGGAGTGAAAGATTTACCGCTCAAGATATATCAGTCCTGCCAGGTTTGGAGGCATGAGACAAAAGCGACAAAACCGTTTATCCGCTCGCGCGAATTCCACTGGATCGAGGCGCATGATTGTTTTGCTACCCGGGAAGAAGCAGAAACGCAGGTTCGGGAAGATATGGAAATGGCTGAAAAGATAATACATCAGCAGTTTGGAGTGCCATTCTGTTTCTTTAGACGGCCGCAATGGGATAAGTTCGCTGGTGCAGTGGATACGTTTGCTGCGGATACGCTTATGCCTGATGGTCGGGCGTTGCAGCTTCCTTCGACGCACCTACTTGGACAGAATTTTTCGAAACCCTTTGATATTAAATTCACTGATGAGACTGGCAAAGAGGAATATGTCTGGCAGACGTGTTATGGTCCTGCGATTTCCCGGATTTATGCGGCTGTGATCGCAACGCACGGGGATAACAAAGGATTGATACTTCCATTTGCGCTCGCTCCAATCCAGGTGGCAATCGTACCGATATACAAGAGCGGAAACGAATCGATTGTAAGGCCCGAATGCCAAAAAGTGATGGGGCTTTTGCAAAGCAAATCTTGGAAAGTCAAATTTGATGATTCTGAAAACACGCCTGGATTCAAATACAATGAATGGGAGATGAAAGGCGTCCCGATTAGGATTGAGATCGGCGAACGAGATATGAAAGAAGAGAGTGTGATGTTTGTACGCAGGGATACGCGAGAGAAAAAGAAAGTCAAGGTTGTTGATTTGGTTGGCGAGATCGCGAATGCGGAAGCGTCGATCCTTTCGAGCCTTGTTTCGAAAGCGGATGCATGGTTCGGTACGAAGATACTGAAAGCAGGGACGATGGATGAATTGAAGAATGTTCTTGAGAAAGAGAATGTACGCCATCGAAGCGCTGGCGAATTCCCAACTTCGGTTGGGAATGGATTTGTTCGGGTCCCGTTTTGTTCTGACCAGATGGATGCGGAAGCTTGTGCTGACAAAGTGAAAGAAGTTGCGTCAGCAAACATGCGCGGATCGCTTTATGGATCGAAGGAGAAACCGAAAGGGGAAAAATGCATCGCGTGCGGGAAGAAGGCAGAAATTTATTTATACGCAGCAAGACAATATTGAGTGTACTGTTTCCGGTGTTCGGTGTCCGGGAGTCAGTGTTCGGTTTCCCGATCTAATAATCGAAACTAAAAACCCGAAACCCGCAACGGGAAACCACTAAGCCAAAGAGTTAGTGTGAAGTAAAAAAAGAATAGCCCCGATCGGATATCCGGTGTCCAGTTACCAGTGTCCAGTAATTGGAAATTTCGAACCGATGTCAATGGATCCAAAGTCCACTATCCTTGACCATTGCCTAAGCTATCTTTAGAAAAGACAGCCACTAGACGACGGGGCTATATTTGATTGAAAGTATAATGGTTCGGATACCCATTTTAATCCTTTCGCAAGATTTCAATATATAGAGGAACGAGATGAATGGCGATTAAGCACTTGAACAAAGAAGAACTCCTCGTGATTTATAACGAAATTATTGATAGATTCGGAAAAGAGAGAGGAGTTATCGATAACGGAAATCTTGAATCAACATTGTTTCGCGTTGAAGGCTACAATGGGAAGGATGAGAAAGATTCTGTATTTTGGAAAGCGACTATCTTGCTTGAAAGAATCGTTATCGGACATCCATTCATCGACGGAAACAAAAGAACAGGATATGAAGCTACAAAAACATTTTTAAGATTAAATAACTTCGAATTGACCTCTATGGAAGAAGATACAATACATTTTCTTATTGAAATTGCAGAAGGAAAACGAAATCGACATTCAATAAAAAATTGGCTCGTAAAGCACTCCAAGGAAGTTTTATAAATTCCAAATGCCAATAATAAAACAGGGAAGAATCATGAAAAAAGAAGTAAGTACAACAGGGATAGTATACGCTACTAAAGAAGAGGTAATGCGAATTCTGCGGGAGAACTTAGTAAAAGATAAGTCATTGCTTGAAAAGCTTGCAACAATGTAGTTTTTCTTTTAATTCTTTCGTAGGATTATAGGATATACAAGACTGAAGACTCGAAATTTCCTGTCTGGGCTCGTAGTCGAATTGCATCTTGAGTCTCGTGTCATG
>JBFYLN010000138.1:0-4959 GCA_041305425.1 Microcaldota archaeon
TCACATTTATAAATTCCCCCTGCCTAATATATTTATCGCACAACCTCTAGCGAGGGCTCATTATCGCGTGCATTTAAAAACACTCTGTTCACTATTCATTTTCAGGCTTATCCTCTGAAAGTGATCATTATGGATGTTGATATGAAAGACGAAAAATCGATGAAGACCGGGACAACGACAGTCGGGCTTGTGTGCAAGGACGGAGTTGTTTTAGCATCAGACCGCAGGGCCACGATGGGATATTTTATCGCATCAAAAGACATTGACAAGATATACGCGATCAATGACCACATTGCCATGACAATCGCAGGTGGTGTCGGCGACGCACAGCTTCTCATCCGCTGGATGAAGGCTGAGACAAAACTTTACGAGCTTCGCCAGGAGAAAAAAATCACGATCGAGGCAGCAGCAACTTTGCTTGCAAACATCCTCGTCCAATACAGGTTCTACCCATTCTATGTCCAGCTCCTTATCGGAGGTGTGGATGAGAGGGCAAGGCTGTTTAGCGTTGATATGCTCGGCGGAGTCACAGAAGAGAAGATGACTTCCACAGGAAGCGGCTCCCCAACTGCATATGGTGTGCTTGAAGAAATGTATAGCGAGGAAAAGTCAGTTGAGGCAAACCTTGTGATCGCGGCAAAAGCAGTTCGCGCAGCAATGAGGCGCGATGCGGCATCAGGAGAAAATGTTGACCTCACTTGCGTCACAAAATCAGGGTTCAAGAGGATCGAGCGGGAAGATGTCAAGAAAATGGTTTCATACTGATGACAACCAGACAATTGGAAAAAGCATAATCCGCATCTTCTTCATCCATTTTCATTTTATTTTTTTATTGGTTTTTTCACATAACAAAATATCACACTGGAATTTTTTAATATAAATAACCATCAAACTAATACGTTGCCAGTACGTCCCGTTTAAGGGAACCAATGCAACAATGAGGTGTTTTATTGCACTATAAGGACATAGAAAGAATTGTTTCGGAGATAATGCCAAAGGATTGCGAGGTCACCCGTTCTGAACCCGAAGGCCTTTCCACAGTAATTTATCTGAAAAATATCAAGTCATTCTATTCGAATGACCAGCTTATCCGCCAGCTAGCGGGCGCGCTCAAGAAAAAAGTAACTATCCGCGTTGACCCATCCATGCTCATGGAAGTGGAAGATGCGAAAAAACTGATCGAGCAGACAATCCCGGAAGAGGCAGGACTTAAATCCATCCGTTTTGTGCCTGAGATGTGCGAAGTGCATATCGAGGCGTTGAAACCAGGATTAGTGATCGGGAAAGGCGGCATGGTGCTCAAGGACATCATGCTGAAAACCGGCTGGGCGCCAATCGCGATCCGCGCTCCGACAATGCCATCAGTGACTTTAGACGGCGTTCGAAAAATCGCTGTGGCTGAAGCAGCTGACCGAAAGAAATTCCTTTTAAATATCGGAAAAAAGATCTGCCAGCCATCGCCTTCATCAGACTGGATACGCCTTGTTTCACTTGGCGGTTTTCGGGAAATCGGAAGATCCTGCATGCTTGTCCAATCGCAAAATTCCAAAATACTCATGGATGTAGGTGTGAACACCGCGACATGGGATCCGACAAAAGCATACCCTTACATGAACATGATGGGCTTTTCGATTTCTGACCTTGATGCAGTTGTGATCTCGCACGGCCATATGGACCACATGGGTTTCCTGCCCTATCTTTTCGCTTATGGGTACGACGGCCCGGTATACTGCACACCGCCAACACGCGACCTGATGGTCCTTTTGCAGCAAGATTATATCAATCTGACCAAGAAGGCGTTTAACGCAGAACCAATCTACAGCAAGAAAGACATTCATAACGAACTTAGGCATATTATTACCGTTGATTATGGCGAAGTTGTTGACATCACGCCTGAAATCAAAATGACCCTCTACAACGCGGGCCACATTATCGGCAGCGCGGCAGTGCATCTCCATATCGGCGAAGGCGCGCATAATCTTGTCTATAGTGGTGATCAGAAATTCGGATTCACGCGGCTCTTTGATCCGGCAACAACGCGATTCCCGAGAGTCGAGACATTGCTCATCGAATCAACGTACGGTGGCAGGTCGGATTTCACGATAAATCGGTTTGACAGCGAAAAGAACCTTAGCGACCTTATCAAAACAGCAATTGACCGGAGAGGCAAAGTCCTTATCCCGGTTTTTGCTGTCGGAAGAAGCCAGGAGATCCTTCTTGTGCTTGAAGATTATTACCGGAGAAACCCGGATTTCAACGTCCCGGTTTACATCGATGGCATGGTGCTTGAGGCATCTGCTATCCATACTGCTTACCCTGAATTCCTGCGCGAGCAGTTGATGAGACGCATACTTTCTGATAGAAGTCCATTTGAATCACCCATGATCAAGGTCGCAAAAGGAACGGATAAAGAGGAGATCGTGAATGGAGAGCCGTGCATCATATTGGCACCCTCAGGTATGCTTGCTGGAGGGCCGTCGCTCGAATATCTGAAGATGATGGCAGATGATGAGAAGAACCTCCTTATTTTTGTCGGGTACCAGAGCGCGCTTTCGCTTGGTTCAAAAATCCAGCGTGGCCAGACCGAAATCCCGACAATCGGTGATGACGGCAAGACGAAAATGATCAACATCAAGATGCAAGTAGCTACAGCCGAAGGGTTTTCAGTTCCTTATGATACGCAAATAATGATTCGGCAAAATGGTGAATTTAGGCTTGTAGAAGTTGGAAAGATTGCAGATGATTATATCGCAATAAACGACAAAGGAGTTGCTGCGATTGAAGGGATAGAGGTTCCGTCTTTTGAGTCTGATGGGACAATTGAATGGAAAAAAGCCTCCCATATCATAAAGCACAAAAGAAAAGAAAAGCATATAAAAATCAAGACAAAATCAGGAAAAGAGATCCAGGTTTCTAAAGGACACAGTTTGTTTACTCTGAAGAATGCCGAAGTAAAAACGATAACAGGTGGAGAACTAAGCGAAAACGATTATATCGTCATTCCAAACAAGCTTCCAGAAAGCCATAGCATCCATTCCATAGATTTTTCTAGCATGGTGGATTATTCTGGTTACAGTATTAATGAAAATACGTCAAGGTTTGAACCTATCAATGGTGGAAACCAGGTGAGCTTCTTAAACACAGAATGCAAAGACATGGATAGCCTCGCTAGGTTTCTTGGCTATTACATCGCAGAAGGCCACATTGATAAAGGCGAGAAACATTGCAGGGCAGTTATCTCTTTTGGAACTCATGAAAAGGGATTAGTTGATGATTTGAAAGCTTGTGTGGAAAAGATATTCGGAGTTAATGTCGTAGATAGAAATCCTCATCCAACAGAAATTCAGTTACTCATGAATAACAAGCTTCTCGTCCAATTCCTTGAAAAAATAGGTGTTGGAAAAGGAGCGAAAAACAAGCGTGTCCCTGCGATTGTATTCAACTTCGATCAACAAGCGCAAAAAGAATTCCTAAAAGGATATTTTGCCGGTGATGGCTATGATTATAAAACAGGTGGAAAAGGTTATCTTGCAGCTAAAAGTGCAAGCAAAATGTTAATCTCTGATCTTTCATATCTTCTTTTGCAGCATGGCATTGTTTCCAGGATCAAAGGTCCATATATTGAAAAAGAAAGAATGTTAAACGGAAATCTGCTAAAAGAATCAATCGTTTATAAGATATATATTGCTGAAAAAGAATTTGAAAAGATCGATCGAAATGTTGGTTATCCTCCATTCTCTTTACCTATTAAGGAAATTGGTCTTACGAATTGGTACAAGAAAATAGATGATCCAAAACTCAGAAAACTTGCAGAAGATTATACATATACTATGAAGAAAGGAAGAAAACATATCGGGCTTGGTGTTCTAAGGAAATTAATTAATGGCGTAAATTCACCTGAGATAAAAACCCTCAGGATGTTCACAGATGGGCATTTGGCCTTAGATCAG
The DNA here is from genome assembly GCA_041305425.1 of Microcaldota archaeon. Classification (GTDB taxonomy): domain Archaea; phylum Micrarchaeota; class Micrarchaeia; order Anstonellales; family Bilamarchaeaceae; genus CAILMQ01. The sequence continues at coordinate 3,951 of JBFYLN010000138.1, forward strand.
ATAATTTCGATTGAAGAAGGTGAAGATGGAGAGTTCGAATATGATATCTCAGTTCCCGGAACTGAAAATTTTGTTGGGGGAATCGGAGGCATCATGCTTCATAATTCAGGCCACTCAGACCGCTCGCAGTTGATGGCTTACCTGAAGAACCTCCGCCCGACCCCTGAACGCGTCATTACGTTGCACGGAGATTGGGGAAAAACCGAGGATTTCGCCCGCTCTGCGAGCATGGCATTGCACAAGGAAGGAAGGGCGATGGCGAACCTGGAAGCGATACGGTTGAGGTGAGTTAATCGTTATTTCACGACGGAATAGAAAAGCGGAAAGAGAAGTTGATGGATTCAATCAATCCACAATAGATGCAGTTTGGAACAATCCTGAAGATGAAAAAGCTTATGAGTTTTATAAAAATCGATATTTGATAAAAAGAGCATGAATCATCTACTTTTTTTCTCCTTTTCCATCCGTTTCCTCTGCCTTTCAACCTCGTGCACTTCCCATGGGTAGATTATCCATGCTTCGGTTGTGCCAATATAATAATCAGGCTTGAACATGGATATCGGCTTGTAATGCAGGGTCGCAATCTTCACTTCACCTGCCCCCTGCTTCAATATATATTCTTTTGCGACTTTCAGGGAACGGCCCGAATCAGCGACATCATCGACAATCAAAACCCGCTTGCCTTTGATATCCTTTGTAAGCGGCTGGGTTATTTGGGGGAAGTCGTTTGTCTTTCCAATGTCTTTATAGAACTCGATGCGGACAATTGCAACTTCCATGTTGCCAAGCACATCTGAGATCAGGCGCACAGGCACAAGTCCGCCCCGTGATATACCAACTAAGATATCCGGGTTATACTCCTTGACTTTCTCTGCTAACGCTTCGCATATGCTCAAGAGGTTCGCACTGGCTGCTTTATTCTATTCCCCGATTTATTTGGGATCTACGGCTGTCCTTTATGTACTAAAGCCCGACCCTCTTCCCACATGGGCTTATATACTTTTGCCAT
>JBFYLN010000139.1:0-5544 GCA_041305425.1 Microcaldota archaeon
AATGAAGATCTTTATTACGCAGTGACAAGGTTCAAAAATGCGGTTCCGAGGCTTATTGGCGAATCGTTCCAGGAAGAAAACCGGGAGCTGACAAAAACATACGAAGCAATCATCCGTGAAGTTGGGGCAGGCTACCGAACCCCGGAGGACATTGCGCATATCCTTAGTAATAAAAAAGTGATAAGCAAGGATGATGCAAGGTCTATCCATCCGTTCCTGAAAAATCTTGTTGCAATGGACCTTTTCGAGGAAGTCCCGGTCTTTTCCAAAAGAGGATATCATTATAAGATAAAGTCTCCTGCAATCGAACTATTCTATTATCTTGCAGACCGCCATAATATCGAAGACCGCGAGGCGCCGTTTTCTGAAGTGAAGGAAAACGTGCAAAAAATCAGGAATTTTGCGGTCCAGAATTTCGTGGGTGATTTCTTTGCTGCCCAGCTTGAAGGGAGCAAGGAGATCTCGATCATTCCTGAAATAGATTTCATAATCACAAAAGGCAGGAAACGGGATCCGGTTCTTGTTGGGGAAGTGAAATGGGGCAATTGGAAAAAAGACGATGTTGCTTCATTTGCAGAAAAGGCCAAGGATTTCAAATGCAGAAAGGTTTTCTTTGTTAGAGAAAAAAAGCCTGTCGAAGCGCAAGGAATCGAAATTATCGACTGGAATGATTTACTAACCCCCATTAGCTAACCGCGGTTAGTATGGTTTTATTGCATCAAATCAATCACCCAACACCGGAAATCCGAGTTCGAGTACTGGAAACCGTAAACCCGACCCGAAGGAGGAACTCCTTAGGGTCCTTCCCACTTGTTCGACCAATATTTCGAGGGTTCGGAAATATGGTCCATTTTTCGTTTCCTACGAAAAATTGGACGCTTCGAACAAGGGGGCACCTTGTTGCCCGGAAAGCAACAAGCTTGTGCCCAACAGAAGGGCAAATGGAAACCGGAAACTGATGTCATCCCCTTAAAAACCTTTCCCATTTTAAACTAGTGATTGCTGGAGGCAAGCCTAGTTGAATTACTGTGGCTTGTATTGGGTGATTCTGCTTGAAGATCAAGAAAAAAATAGAGAAAACATTGGATGTGCTATCTCATTCGCTTCTTCCTAAGATGTCGGTATTAACAGAAAATGAAAAAGGGAAAGTTCTCAAGAAATACAGTATTGACGAGAACCAGCTTCCGCTGATGTTCGCAAGCGACCCGGCAGCAATTGCCTTGAATGCCGAGCCTGGAAACATTATCGAGATAAAAAGAAGCGAGGAAACTGGGGAATACATTAGCTACCGCATAGTGCGATAAGAAAATTTCTGATCTAGAGTTTGGTTTGGAGTTTAATGGGTTTTGTATTTTGAACTGTATTCATTTTTCAAGACACAAGACCCTGGACTCAAAACCTTGTTTGGGTGTTTATATGAAGAATCTGATGGAATCTTATTATCGGGTAAATCCGTTAGTCAAGCAGCAGTTAAGCTCATATAATAATTTCGTCGATAAAGGGCTTCAGGCTGTAGTGGATAGGATCGGAAAGATAACAACAAACGTCGAAGGCTTTGAGCTGAAACTCGGAAAAGTCCGAATCGAGCAGCCGCGATATTACGAAGTGAAAGGCGGCTATAGGCAGATTTTCCCGAATGAAGCGCGCCTCCGAAACCTTAATTATGCTTCCCCTGTCTTCCTGGAAATGGTGCCTGTTTTCAATGGCGTCGAACGCCCGGTATATTCGGATGTTTTCATCGGCGAAGTTCCGGTCATGACAAAATCCAAGCTCTGCTACCTTGCAACAATGAATCGCGACGGGCTTATCGAAAACGGAGAGGATCCGGATGATCCGGGAGGATATTTTATCATCAACGGCTCTGAGCGTGTGCTCGTTTCGATCGAGGATCTGGTGCCCAACAAACTCATGGTCACAAAAGAGCGTTCTGGAGTCGTATCAAAAATCTTTTCAACCCATCACGGCTTTCGTGCACGGTGCGTAGTTACAAGAAACAATGAAGGGATTTTCACTGTTGAATTCCCATCAGCGCCAAGCGGCATATCTGCAATTCAGGTACTCCGTGTCCTCGGTTTAGAGCGCGATGCGGACATCATGAAAGAATTCACAGACGAGAAGCGCATCAGGAACGATGTTGTCCTTAACGCAGAGGCAGATGACACGCGCACAAAAGAAGAAGCTGTAGACGCGCTTAGCAGAAAACTTTCTCCAGGCCAGCCACCGGAATTCCGGCTCACAAGGATGGAAAATCTCCTTGACAATTATCTGCTTCCGCATATCGGCGTAACAAAAACTTCGCGCTTTGCAAAAGCAAAATACATCATCAAGATGGCAGAGCGGGCAACACAGGTGGCTTACAAGGAAGTCGGCCCTGATGACAAGGATCACTACTCGAACAAGCGTGTGAAGCTTGCAGGAGAACTCATGGAAGAATTATTCCGCTACGCATTCCAATTCCTGATTAAGGATCTTGTTTACCAGGCATCGCGGGCAGATGCACGAGGCCGAAGATTGCAGGTGCACACGCTCATCCGCCAGGATGCGATGGGCGATCGGATAAGGTACGCGATGGCAACAGGAAACTGGATCGCAGGCCAGACTGGTGTCTCACAGCTGCTTGACCGTGTCAGTTATTTGAGTACGATCTCTCACTTGAGAAGGATAATTTCTCCACTTAGTAAAAAGCATCCTCATTTCAAGGCAAGAGACCTTCATGGAACAACATTAGGAAAACTCTGTCCATGCGAAACCCCCGAAGGTCCGAGTTGTTCGCTGGTGAAAAATCTTTCAGTCATGTCTGAGGTTTCGACAGGTGTAGATGAAGAGGAGATCCGCCAGCTCCTGAAGGCGTATGACGTCAAGGAGGCAACAGAGCAAGATTAGTTAACATCGAGGTGTTGAATTATGGTTAAGAAAAAAAGGCTAAAGGTTTCTGCTATCACTTCAATATATCTTAATGGACGGTTTGCTGGTTCGCACCCTGATGGGGCAAATCTGGCAAAGCGTTTGCGTGAGCGCAGGCGCATGAACGAGCTCAATACCCAAGTGAATATATATTATGATAAGAAGCTCAACGAACTTCATATCATTACGGACAAAGGCAGAGTAAGGCGTCCGTACGTAGTAGTCGAGAACGGGAAATCCAGGCTTACACCTGAAGTGCTCGCAAGGATCAAGACCAATGACCTTAACTGGAACCATCTTGTCAAGATGGGCATCATCGAATACCTCGACGCGCTCGAAGAAGAGAATTCGTACGTTGCGGTAAAGCCGGAAGAGCTTACTGAAGAGCATACGCACCTTGAAGCAGACCCGTCCGCGCTTTTCGGTGTTGTCGCCGGCGTGCTTCCATATCCGGAGCACAACTCATCTCCGCGTATTACGATGGCTTGTGCCATGGCAAAACAATCGCTGGGCATGTTCCTTACAAATTTCAACGTCCGATACGATACAAGGGGATATGTCATCAATTATCCGCAGGCACCTCTTGTGCAGACACGTGCTTACAAAGCATTAAGGCTTTCGGAAAAAGCCGCGGGACAAAACTGTGTAGTTGCACTTACAAGTTATCATGGATACAACATGGCAGATGCGATTGTTGTAAATAAATCCGCAGTGGATCGGGGCCTCGTTCGGGTCACAATGTTCAAAACATACGAAACCGAAGAGCGATTCTATCCAGGCGGGCAAAAAGACAAAGTCGAAATCCCGACAGCTGAAGTCGCAGGTTACCGTGGCGAAGAGGCTTACAAGCATTTGGCAGAAGATGGGATCATCCTTCCAGAAAGCGATGTTGGCGGAAAGGAAGTTCTTGTAGGTAAGACGAGTCCTCCGAGATTCTTAGAGGAGATTTCGGTTTTCGGTGCAGTAGAAGAAAAGAAAAGGGAAAGTTCACTCTCATTAAAGCCAGGAGAAAAAGGCCGAGTGGATTCAGTACTTATCACTGAAGGGCCAAGCGGAAACCGGTTGGTCAAAGTCCGCATCCGGGCGATAAAAATCCCGGAAATCGGGGACAAACTGGCATCAAGGCATGGGCAAAAAGGAGTCATCGGGCTTCTTGTCAATGCATCAGACATGCCATTTACAGCTGATGGGATCATTCCAGATTTAGTGGTGAACCCGCACGCGATCCCCTCACGTATGACTGCAGGCCACCTGCTCGAGATGCTTGGTGGCAAGGCAGGTTCGTTGTCCGGAAGGACGATGGATGGAAGTGCGTTCAGCGGAAACACTGAAGATGAATACCGCGAGCTTCTGAAGAAAGCGGGCTTTGACGAGTATGGGGAAGAAGTACTTTACGATGGCCTCACAGGAGCGAAGATCAAGAGCAAGATATTCATCGGCACCTGTTATTACCAGAGGCTGCACCACCTTGTTTCAAACAAGATGCATGTGCGTTCAAGAGGGCCAGTCCAATTGCTTACGCACCAACCAACTGAAGGGCGTGCTCGCGAAGGTGGACTTCGTTTCGGTGAAATGGAAAGGGATTGCCTTATCGGGTATGGCGCAAGCATGCTGATCAAGGAAAGGTTGCTTGGTGAATCAGACAAGACTGTGCAATTAGTTTGCCAGGATTGCGGCTCGATCGCTATCCATGATTATGCAAGAAACCGGGACATGTGTTCGCTTTGCGAATCCGAGAACATAACACCCGTCGAGATGTCGTATGCCTTCAAATTGCTTCTTGACGAGATCAAGTCCTTGTATATTTTCCCGAGGATCATGACGAGGGAGAAGGGATAAGGGGTAAATTGAGGGATCGCAAAAAACGGTGACGTTTATGGATGAAATCACAAAAGTATTGGACAAAATTAAATTCTCGATCTTCTCGCCAGAGATGGTTAGGAAGATATCCGCAACAAAAATCATGGTGCCAGACACCTATGATGATGATGGCTACCCGATCGACGGTGGCCTTGTGGATACGAAACTCGGTGTGGTTGACCCGGGCCTCAGGTGCAAGACTTGCGGCGGCAGGGTGAAAGAATGTCCGGGCCATTTCGGCCATATTGACCTCGTTCGGCCGATTATCCACGTGGAATTCTCACGCCATATCTTCTATGTCCTTAAGTCCACATGCTCAAACTGCCACAGGCTAATAGCCAAGAAAGCAGAAGTCATACTTGAAGCAGATACTGAAAAGGATGTAAAAGAAGTGAAGGTGGCAAAGAAAGATGACGTGCTTGCAGAAATTCCATCACTTCTCGATGTTGCTGGGTCTGCTGTTGAAAAGGCCGTATTGCCAGCTGAATCTATCCCGATTCCAATACCTGCTGCAACATCGGCTGCGCCAGAAATGGAAGGGGCTGAAGCAGTACCTGCGAAAAAGAAAGGCAAGAAGGAAAAGGCAAAGAATTGTCCGCATTGCCAGGCAACGCTCCCAGAAATAAAATTCCTCAAGCCATCCACATTCTACAAGGATAAGGCGATGTTGCTTCCAAGCGATATCCGTGACTGGCTTGCATCAGTGAACGATGGGGATCTCCGCGAACTTGGTTTTGACCCGGTATATTCCAGGCCAGAATGGATGATCGTCACTGCGCT
>JBFYLN010000140.1:0-6996 GCA_041305425.1 Microcaldota archaeon
GACCTTGTGAAAGAACTCGAGGATGCAGATGCGCTAATCGTCCGGAGCGCGACAAAGGTCACAAAAGAACTGCTCGAGAAAGCGAATCCGAAAAAACTAAAAGTCGTCGCTCGCGCAGGAGTCGGTCTTGACAATGTAGATGCGGCTGAGTGCGCAAAGCGAAATATCAAAGTCATCAACACTCCGGGAGCATCAACAAACGCGGTTGCTGAACTCGCAATCGGGCTCATGATTTGTTCCATGCGGAATGTGCAGAAGGCTCATCACCAGATGAAGAATAAAATCTGGGACAAGAAAAACCTGACAGGTAATGAGATCGAGGGAAAGACGCTCGGGATAGTCGGTTATGGTAGGATCGGATCGGCACTCGGGAAGAAAGCTGCAGCGCTCGGGATGAAGATAATCGCATACAACCCGCCGCCAAGGCATGAGGATGGGATTGTCAGGTTTGTGGAGACATTCGACGAATTGCTCGCTGTTGCGGATGTCATTTCGTTCCATACAGTTCTCACAGAAGAAACAAAACACATGGTCAATGCAAACTCAATCGAGAAAATGAAAACTGGGGTTTTCATAATCAACACTGCCCGCGGCGCTCTGATCGATGAAGATGCGTTATACGTTGCGTGCAAATCAAAGAAAGTCGCTGGCGCTGCCATAGATGTTTTCGAAACCGAACCATACACAGGAAAGCTTCTCGAACTCGATAATGTCTACCTCTCGCCGCATCTTGGTGCAAGCACAAACGAGGCGCAGACGCGGATCGGGACGGAATTGGTGGAGAGGTTGAAACAGGAATTGAAGTGACCGTTGGTAAATTATCAAATTTACCATACAATGACAAAATTGAAAAATTTTGTCAGCTATTGTAATGAGAACGCCGCAGCGTTCGAAATTACAATACAATGACAAAAAAACTAGCGCAAAATCCCTTCGGACAAAACGTCGGAGGCGAATTTCTTTTTGTCTTTCAGGTTATCCTTATCATCTTTTTCCTTCTGCTCGGAATTCGTTTTCTGTTTTTGGCCAGTTTCAATGTTTTGCCCGTTTCCAATATTTTCAATCTGTATCTGTTGAGTTGGAGATTCGTCCTCGATTATCGGGCCAACGAGTTCCTCTGCGGTTTTCAAAATTGGTTCAGGAATAGCTGTGCTTTCAGACGAATTTTCGGCGTTCGTCTCCTCTAAATCTTCTTTCTTTTCTTTTTCATCTTCTTGATCGGCTTCCTCGGTTTCTTCAGGTTCCTCTTGAGCCGTTTCAGATTCCTCAGCCGATTCTGATGTGTTTTCGATTTCCTCTTCTTCCTCTTCTTTTTCCTCTGGCACATCATCGTTTTCTGAATCTTCTGAATCAGAATTCAACACTGAATCATGCGCAAGCCGTTTTTTCTTTTCAGTTTTTTTCTTGTCATCATTGTGATTTTTCTTGTCTTCGTCCTTTTTTTTCATTTCACGCTCATTTTCTTTGCCAGCATCTTCCTCTTTCTTAACTGCAAAGTCCTGCGCTGCTTTGCCAGGAGGAAACACGCTCATGCCCTTGCATTTTACCGGAAGCCCGATCTCCTTTGCGATCCGGACAAGCTCAGAAACCGGCAGCTGGAAACTCGAAACACAAAACGGAACCATTCCCCAAGCGGTTTTTTCCATGTGAACTTTTAGCGTATGCCTCTGCCTAATGCCACCTACCTTTGCATGCACTTCCACTGCGCCCCGTTTTAGTATCTCGTCCTTTGAAATCACGCGTTGCCACCGTTTGTGTTGTTATTGGTTTTCCTAAGTTTTACTGAAGAAATTAATCATATTTCCTTTTCTTATGGTAACTTTCTCTTTCGCAGATATGTCCTTGATGAAAATCCCGTCAACAATGAACCCGGATTCCCGCTCGGTCTCAATTTCCACAACCGTACTTTCGCTAAGAATCGTGGGCTTGAATGCGCGAAGGTACGGGCAGATCGGGACAGTCTGGATCTTCCTTGATATAGGATTCATTTTCTTTCCGCCAGCTGAATACGCATACGCACTCGATCCGGTTGCGCTTGTTACGATTATCCCGTCCCCTTCGAACCGATAATTTTTCGAATCCGCTAACACATCGATCCAAAGCACCCGGTAATCTTTCGAATGGATGACAAAATCATTTATCGCGCTATATGTTTTTCCGCTGCACTCTGCTAAAAGCGTCTGGCGCTTTTCGGTTTTCCCATTATTGATGAGGCTTAAAATTTTATCTTTCCAGTTCTCACGGGTCAGTTGACAGATATATGAGGAGCTGCTCCCAATCCCGATAACCGCGCCTTCCAGTTTCTTTTCATGGTTCGCGTAAAGTATCGTCCCATCTCCTCCGATACAGACCGAAACATCAGCCCCGCGATCGACTATCTCGAATCCGGCAGACTGAAAAAACGTTGCTGCGTCTTTGGAAATTTCAGCAGCCCAGGCCTTGTTTGGGTTGGCGATAAGCTTTATTTTTTTCATTTCCAATCAGATTATTATTGCGGAATCCGGTTTAAATGTTTAGCCCTTTTAATCTTATCCATCTTAACTAGTAAACTTGATGAACAAGAAGTTGGAGAAAGTTATGAACGAAAAAATCACTAAATCCTTAAAAGAGCTTGATGGGGCAGGCATCGTACTCTTGTTAAGCAACCCGGACGACACCCAAGAGATAAATATCCGAATGCTTTCGTATCTCATAGATCAGGGATACCATGGCATCGCACTTGCTTCATCGCAACCGTTTGATAAGTTCGAAAAAGAATTGGGCTCAAAGGAATCCCAGAACATTTTTTTCATAGATACTTTCACAAGATACGAGCCATTTCCAGAGCGAAGCAGCAGGCACGTATACATAGACAATCCTTCAAGCCTCACTGATATCGGAATAGCGATAACGGAAGGTATAAAATCGCTTCCTGCAGGAAACCGTTTTCTCCTTCTTGATTCCCTATCATCTATTGCCATCCATACGGATGCACAGGTATTTGCAAAATTCTCCCACTTCCTTGCTGGAAAGATGCGCGAGCATAAGATCGTTGGCATATTCATGTCTGCTGATGGCAGCATGGACCAGCCAATGCTCAGTGCGATTTCACAATTTGCAGATAAGACGATTGATCTGACGGATAAAAATTCTAAATGATTTGGTGATTGATTATATGTATAGGAGCTTTTCTCTTGCTTTGGCATGGATATCGTGGAGCGTTGTGTTGATCGCAGTCATAATAATGACTGGTGCCTATCGCCGTTTTCTTGACGGGAAATTCAAGAAAATGCTCGGCTGGATCCTACTTGCGTTCTGGTTCATGGCAGTGCCATATACTGCATTTGTCCTTCGGGATACGGACTGGCTTATTGATTATGAGCATGAGATCAGCCTTTTCATTTACGCATTCATGACAATCACTTCGTTCTGCCTCATCCTTGGTGCAATGAAACTCGCCGATTACTCAAAGGTTTTCGGGTTTGCGGATGTGAAGGAGGAATTCGAGATAAAAATAAAACAAGAAGCCAATAGAGGAAAGAATAAGAAGCAAAAAAAATAACCTGGAACTATTTCCACGCCGGAAACGCCGCCATCATCTCATCGACATACTGCTCTGCATCGGCGCGTTCCTTCTTTTTTGTCTTCATGTAGAACATGATCATGTTCTCTCGAACCTCATACCTCGGCAACAAATTTCCATCTGGGTATGAGCAATGCCTACAATATTTATTGCCGGCTTTCCTGCCGCCAAAATCCGACGCGCTCGCCATAATCATTCCGCAGCTTTCACATTTGCTATTTACCATAATGTCGCCACACAAATTTTCTAAAACAAGATTATATAATGAGATAATATAAAAGAAAAATATAAAGAAAAAAAGGATTGAAAACCTAATTCTAACCTAGGGATTCCAAGTCAGACGTGTATGTCGGGATTCCAGTGCTCTCCTCTTCTGGAGCATAGCTTGCCCCAGCAATAGACGCTCCTTTGACACCAGTTACGATTGCAACTATTTCGAGCTTGCCTTCGTAGTTCTGCATGATCCTGGCTCCCCATTTCACATTCGCTTCAGAGTCCATCTTCTCAGTGATCATTTCACCTGCTTTGATAGCGTCACCGAGTGTGAGGTCTGAACCGCCCGTGATGTGGATGAGCGCTCCTTTTGCGCCTTCGAAATCAACATCCAGCAACCTGTTCTTGATGACACCTTCGGATGCAGCCCTGACTTTCTCTGTTCCCTTTCCTTCACCGACTGCGATGAATCCTACTCCTCCGCCTTCCATGATTGCGCGGACATCTGCGAAGTCGATGTTGATCAAAGATGGCTGTGTGATTGTCCATACAAGGCCGGAGATTGCCCTTGCGAGAATCTCATCAGCGACCGCGAACGCTTCTGCCATCGGCAGGTTCGGAACCAACTGAACCAGTCTGTTGTTATCAAGGATAATGACTGAGTCGCAGCTTTTCTTGAGCTTGCCAATTCCTTCTTCTGCTTTCTTTCTCCTGGCCCTTTCCAAGGCAAATGGGTATGTGACCATCGAAACGACAATCGCGCCCTGCTCTTTTGCAATCTGCGCCACAACTGGGGCAGCTCCACCACCAGTTCCACCACCCATACCTGCACATACGAAAACTAAGTGTGCTCCTTCTAATTCCTTCTCGATCAATGGCCTGTCTACTTCAGCTGATTTCATACCAATGTCCGGGTATCCACCAGCACCAAGCCCTTTTGTGACTGAGCGGCCAATCAAAACTTTCTTTGCCCGTTCATGCACGATATTCAGATGTTGCTTATCTGTGTTGATTGCAACAAGCTCGGTCCCCTTGACCCCTGACTTGATCAGCCTGTTGATAGTGTTGTTTCCAGCACCACCGACACCGATAGTCACGATCTTAATGCATTCAGAACTCAACGTCTCGCTTGAGTTTGACTCTTCCACACCGCTTTCACCCATTACAGACTTAACCAAATCTTCCATATTTTTCACCACATTTTTTTCATGTTTTTATTCCAGAATTATACCTTTTTTAGGCGCGATTTGCGCTACTTTTTCGGGAGGATTCTGGACAATAGAATCAAAGACTGATTTGCGTTTATATACTTATCCTTTCACCTCAGCATTTTATTTTCATCGGAGAATCGCACTTACCACAAATACTCGCAAATATGGGAGAAACCCATATAAATGTATTTAGTGAATGCATGCATATGGTGCGCGTGATAACTATCATGGACGACGTATACGCCGAGCTCTACAAGCTCAAGCGATCAAAAGACATGTCGTTTTCAGAGGTGTTTCGCTATCTCCTGCATGAACAGTCAAAGGAAAGCAGGTCGATAATAAATTTTGCAGGAAGCATAAATGAGATTGATATCGATAGGAAAGCGACAGTAAATATCCGTAAAGGGAAAGGCGCGATCGGATGGAAAAGCCAGATAGAATAGTAGGATGTATGATAATTGAATGAATGGAATTTTCTCTCGGATGGGGGATGGTATGGAAAAAATATGCTTGGATTTTGAGGTCACCCTTGAATTCCTGCGTGGTGAGCAGTCAACGATAGAAAAACTGAAATGGTATGCAGACCGGGAAGAGGTTTGCATTACAGCATTCACCATGGCGCATGTTTTAGAGAGCGTAAAAAAACCTGAAGTGACAGGAAGATTCATCAATTCTGTGACAATACTTCCATTCGATAAAAAATCCGCTACCATACTTTCTCGCTTGCTTGCTGAAATCCGCGAGCGTGGGCAGCAGGTGAAGAATACGGATAGCCTCGTGACCGCGTCGATCTGCATGGCACATGATGCCCTGCTTTTCACGAAATCTCCGTCACATTATGAGGGAGCGAAGGGATTGAAGAAAGTATGAGTTGGCAAGGGGATAATATATGAAAGCAGTATTTGGCATATTATTATTGTTCGCATCATTGATTCTATTATTCGGTTGTGTGGATCCGAAATCCATATCAGAACAAACAAACAATACGGACACCAGCTTAAACCAGAACCAAAATTCCACTATCGAAACAAACCAAACCGCGAGCGAACCTGTCGCGAATAATTCAGTAACCAATCCCATAAATCAAACGCTGCTTCCGCTCGAAACAAATGGCGACGATCTCCTTCTTCTCGGCCGTTCCGTTTCCCAGGGATGGGCAGATTACATGGGTTTGCAATGGGACGACAATGGAACAATGAGCGGGATTTATGAGGGATATCGGATACGGCGATATGAAGTTGAAAGCCCGCCAGGAATTGCGGATTCCGCGATTGCGGGAATGGAAACCTTTGATTCGAAAGTCGTCTTCTTCAAGCTCTGCTTTGTGGATTTTGGCAGCGAGCAAAACGAAGGGCTTGTTGAGAATGAGCAATATGTGCAGAAAGTTTATGATGAAGCGGTTACCAAGCGAGGGAAGAAACTGATTGTCGGAAACGCGCTTCCCCAGACTGCATCAACATCGAGTGATGGATTGCGTTACAATCATAAAGCGTACAACAAATGGCTAAATGATTTCGCTTCCTCTCACAAAAATATCTACGTTCTCGATCTTTACGGAATGCTTATCGATTCGGGCGGAAACCTTCGCGCGGATTATGCGATCTCGAGTGATGATTCGCATTTGAATGACGCGGCATATGCGAAGATAACTCCGGAGTTAATGAAGCTTATTAAAAAAGCAGAGACAGAATAAGATAACAATTCAGATATGACAAAGAGGGATTTCCTATTCCTTTTTTAATATTTTTTTTACTTGTTCATTTATGATCTCTTTCGGAGATTTATCTGCAGGCCATGTTGGGAGCTTATCCATCTTCTGGAATAATTCTGGAAATATATCTGGAGCACGATTCTGGAACTTGCCAAATCCTTGAAGTTGTTTCTGTTTCATCCTAATCACCTGAAGTAGATTATATCGCATAATGTATTTAAAACTATCTCTTTTCTTAACATCTTTAATAACTAATCGCAATAACATTTAACTCCCTTTCTATTCAATAGAATTTCATG
>JBFYLN010000141.1:0-5160 GCA_041305425.1 Microcaldota archaeon
GAGCATTTCCAATTCATTTGTCCTGTTTACAAAAACCATGGCAACCACTTTATATAAATCTATAGTAGTATATAAGTATAATGCATTATAGATTTATAAAACTATCGTGGATAAGGGAAAAACAAGTTGTGGTGATGAGGAAAAACATAACCTTTATGAGGTGATAGCAATAATTTTTGATACTGGAATCTAAATAAAAATGGCGATGGATATGATTCACAATTTCAAATCAATAAAACCAAAAATCTCCAAAGGCTGTTTCCTCGCCCCGAGCGCCGAAATTATCGGCGATGTAGAGCTGGGAGCGGGATCAAGCGTCTGGTTCAATGCGACGATACGCGCGGATTTGAACAAGGTCCGAATCGGGAAGAATGTCAGCATCCAGGACAACTGTTCAGTCCATGTATCACGGGATGACCCAACTGAAATCGCGGATGATGTCGTTGTCGGGCACGGCGCGATTGTGCATGGCGCGAGCATCGGATCGAACACAATAATCGGGATGGGAGCGATTCTCCTGAACGGCTCGAAGATAGGGAAGAATTGCATAATCGGAGCTGGAAGCGTAGTCACTGAAGGAACGATTATCCCGGACAACTCGATCGCGCTCGGGACTCCGTGCAAAGCCGTGAAGCAAGCGACACCAGAGCATATTGAACGCATAAAAAAGAATGTTATCGAATACGAGCAGCTCAACGACACATACCTCAAGCAATCCAATATCAGGGAGTCGGAATAAATGCCACAAACAATATTTTTCCTCCGTCACGGCGAATCAGTTGCGAATCGGGAAAATGTTTTTGGTGGTTGGAGCGATGCACCATTGACTGAGCTGGGGATCGAGCAGGCAAAGGCTCTGAAGAAAAGGCTTGGCAAGGAAGAAATCCATTTCGCTCATTGCTCAGACCTTATCCGGACAAAGCAAACAATCCAGCATGCAGACCTTGGCTGCAAAGTCGAATTTTCATCAGCCCTCCGCGAGCGCAATTACGGAGAGCTGGAAGGAAAGCCATGGAGCGATCTCAAGGAGCCAGAAAAGTTCCATTTCAACCCGTTCGCTAGACCTCCCAATGGAGAAACACCTCAGGAGGTTCAAGCCAGGATCGTAGAATATTTCGAACAAACAATCGTAAAAAACCAACACGAAAAACTCCTCGTTGTCTCTCACCACGGGCCCTTGGTTCTTTTGGCAATGCACATCCTGGGAATGCCACTCGAAAAATGGAGAACTCTTGCTCTAGGAAATGCAGGCTTATCCATCCTCGCAAAAGAAGAAGGGATCTGGCGATTGAGGCTTTGGAACAGCTTGTCAGCTTTGGGGCTCAAGACAAACGGGCAGATGTTCGAAGAAAAAGAAAAGAGGCGATAAGCTTTTATCCCTCAAAGCTCTGCACAAACCGTTCCTTTATCTTGAGCGCATCATTTTTATCTGCAGCAAGTATGCGCACGCGGTAGAGGGCGGATTTAGCGGGAATGAAAATATCGATCGCGTATCCGTCAAAATAGGACTTTCCCGCAGATGTCAGAACTTCCATGGAAAATGGAATTTCGCTTGCAAACGCCGCTCCACTAGAAAGCGAATAATTCGACACCTCCCCAGTGTTAGTCGCCTTGTTCAGCATTCCAGCCGCATCAGAGAAACGGTCATTTTCCAAAAATGCAAATGCAGCGTCAGAACCATTCACATTGGAAACTCCATATATTGTCGAATTTGTATAGACCATAAGCAATAGCGCGGATCCGCTCGACTCCCCGGCAACAGATGCAGTGCCTTTTCCAAGATTATATGATTGGAGGTTCTGAGTAAGCGTCATATGTGAAGGGAATTCGAACGAAATCCCGATCCCTGAATACACTGACCATTCGCTAGAATTTGTCGGGCTGACATTGGGAAGCGGCTGGGGCGGGCTCGGATTGATGCATCCGGGAAAGAGAAAAAGTGACGCAAGAAACAGGACAACGAATAAATTTCGAGCATTGTTCAAGGCATTGTTCATGGATCATTCACCATATACGATTTCGTTCGAGATTTTCAGAAACCTGACGGCTGAATCGAGCGATATCATTGCATTCTTTTCAATATCTTTATTTCCTCTGCCGAAAATTCTTCCCAGAAATGACTCCACGGAACCGGATATTTTCTCAACTTCCTTCCATTCATCCAAAGGAACAGATTTGCCATATTCCTTCTTCAAATAGCCATAGCACGAATCGAAATCCCCTGCCACGAGCCCGTCATGGAACAGGATTGCGGATGACGCTATGCGCATGCTATCGCGGGAGAGGATAAGCGACTCGTTGAACAGCCCTGTGTCAGCTTTTTCCTTTGCAGATACCAGGAGCTCGGTGGCAATTGAAAGCGCTTCGATCGCACGCTCAGGTTCTGCTTCGATTTTCTCCATGAATGACATATCTGATAATGGATTTAAATTTGTTACTCAAGAGATAGATAAACCAAGATAAACGCATAAAACAAAGATAAAAGAATAAAAACAAGAAAATTGGCAAGGTGTAGATATGGAACTTCACGAACGGATATTCGAGTTGGCATTGACAAGGTCATTTTTCATTCCGTCGAACGAACCTTATGGAACGGTGAGCGGGTTTTACGATTACGGACCGGTTGGAAAATTGATAAAAAATAAGATTGAAAATCTTTGGAGGCGGACATTTATCGCATCCGAAGGTTTCCTTGAAGTCGAGACATCCATAATCACTCCTGAAATCGTGCTCCAGGCATCAGGCCATGCAACGAATTTCGCTGACCCGGTTGTCGAGTGCACAAAATGCGCAACTCGGATGAGGGGAGACACACTAATCGAAGAGAAACTAAAACAAAAAGGGGATAAGCACGGCGAGAGATGGGATGGTTTGCTCGAGACGATCGACCGTGTGATACGCGAGGAAAAAATTGTTTGTCCAAAATGCAAAAGTGAATTCGCTCCGGCAAAAATGTTCAACCTCATGTTCAGGACCGGGATCGGAGGCGAGCAGGCAGTCGCGTACGCAAGGCCGGAAACAGCACAAGGAATTTTCACCGCTTTTCCACGCTTGTTCCGAAATCACGGAGCGAAACTGCCGATGGGAATCGGGCAAGTTGGAAAAAGCTTCAGAAACGAGATTTCTCCACGTAAGGGACTTGTGCGCATGCGTGAGTTCACGCAGATGGAGCTCGAGTATTTCTTTGATCCGGAAGTGCAAAGTTACGATGGATTCGAATCTTTTGGAAAGAAAAAGATGAGGTTCCATTTCGAGGGAAAAATGATCGAGCGGACAGCAGAGCAATCGGTCAAAGAAAATATTTCCACAAATGAGATCATGTCCTACTTCCTCGCACTCCAGTGGGATTTCTACAGAACGGTCGGGATCAAAGAATCAGATATGTGGTTCAGGGTACTTCCAAAAACAGAAGTCCCGCATTACTCAAAAGGGAATATAGATATGGAAGTGAAGACATCGTATGGAGATATCGAGACGATCGGCAACGCATACCGGACTGATTTCGACCTGGGGGCACATGCGAAATTCAGCAAGAAAGACCTTTCGGTTTTTGTTGAAGAGCGCAAAGCGCGAATAGTGCCGCATGTATTCGAGGTATCGATGGGAGTAGACCGGCTGTTCTTCTGCATGCTGGAACAATGCTTTAGAGAGAAGAGTAATCAAGACCCGGAACACAAAACCCAAAACACCAAAGCTTGGGAGTGGTTCGACTTCCCTCCTGCCATCGCGCCATATCATGTCGCAATTTTCCCGCTCATGAAGAAAGACGGGCTTGCGGAAAAGGCGCAGGAGGTCCAGAAGATGCTCATGCAAGAGCTTGACGTGTATTACCAGGAGACCGGCTCGATCGGGAAGAGATACGCAAAATGCGACGAGATCGGCATTCCGTATGCCATCACAGTGGATTATGGTACATTGACAGAAGGCATTGTAACGATCAGATACCGCAACGATGGCTTGCAGGAAAGGATTAAAATAGATGAGTGTGTAGCCAAGATAAAGAAGAATATTTCCGAGAATAAGGTGACATTATAATGAAATTTCGTGTTTTAAGCCTGGGGTTTTGTCTGTTTTCTCTGATACTACTTTATGGCTGTCTTGATCCGTCACCGCCTGCGAATGTAACTCCACTAGATAATGAAAGTAACATTACCCCGCCATCCAATATTACGATCATCGTGAACCCACAGGAGAACCAGACAGTCGAGGGAAATTATACTCCACCTGTTCCACAGGAAAACGTGTCAAAAGAATTAAATTACACGCTGGAGCCGGAAGCGAATTCCGCGATGTATTTCATATACGTTGGAGACCTCCCTAACAAGCTCCACGGAGATGCGATCCTGATACGCAAAGGGGATCTGGAAATCCTCGTGGATGCAGGCCCGGTTGAAAGTTCAGGAAAGGTCGTAGATTTCCTTAAAGCAAGGGGAGTGGATGATATCGATATCCTTATCTCAACAAATGCAGATCCGCTCCATTATGGCGGGATTGACGCAGTTGCATCGGAATTCACAATCGAGGAATTCTGGTGGAGTGGAAAAACGTTTGGCGATTCGAAATACGAAAGCATGGCACTGAGGATGCAAAATAAAACAAAAACAATTCGTTCGCTCGAACGCGGGTTCTCGATGTCTCTAAATGGCATGAATATTACGGCACTCAATCCGACAGGAAAGCCTTTCAATGACGTGGATAATGATGCACTCGTCCTTCGGGTACAAGACAGGAATTTCTCTGTTGTGTTGCTCTCGAGTGTTGAGTTCGGCGCATATAACGAAATGCTCAATAACCAGAAATCATTATTAAAATGCAATGTCATGCAAGCACCGCATTTCGGGCTTGGGGCAGGCACGTCCGGGATAGGAAATTTCCTTCAGACACTCAAACCAGAGGTTGTTGTAATTTCCGGAGGGCCTGATGAATCTGCGCAATCCGGAGGTTCACGCGAGCCGTTCCGGAAACTGATGCAGGAATACAAAATCAGCTATTATGAGAATTATATCAATGGCACCGTACGGGTCAGCACTGACGGCAGCACGTATTCAGTAGGTTATTTCAACTAGGTGAAAAATATGAAACAAATTATGATTTTTTTGGCAGTGTTTATCATCATATCAGGTTGCCTTCAGCAGCCTCTTTCAAGCGGCGGAAACGATA
>JBFYLN010000142.1:0-4723 GCA_041305425.1 Microcaldota archaeon
GATCTGCAAGAGGCTCAAAGTCGGAGATTCTGACGAGTCGCGCACAGAGATGGCTGAAAGCTTGAAAGTCGGATGGATTTTAGAGCGTCAGGTAGTCGATGGCGATATCTCGATCTTCAACCGGCAGCCTTCGCTTCACCGCATTTCCATGATGGCACACGAAGTCCGTGTCATGCCAGGAAGGACATTCAGGCTGAACCCTGTTGTCGTTGCTCCATACAACGCTGATTTCGATGGAGATGAAATGAACCTCCACATGATTCAGACCGAAGAGGCGCAGGCCGAAGCGCGCTACCTGATGTCTGTTGACAAGCAACTTTTGTCTCCAAGGCACGGCCATGCGATCATCAAGCCCCAGGAAGACCATGTGTCAGGATTGTATTTCATGACAATGGATGGGACTGAGTTCTCGAAACAAGAGGCATCCAATCTGCTTTATTTGATTGGAATTACCGAGCTTCCAGAACCTGACCTGAAAAACGGCAAGTTTTCTGGCAAATGCCTGTTCTCGCTCCTGCTCCCAAAAGACCTAAATGTGAAAGTGAAATCCAAGATGGGAGAAGAGATCGTGATAAAGAACGGCAAACTGCTCAAGGGCTCAATTGAAAACAAATCAATGGAAGGAGAGTTGCTCGAAAGCATTTTCGTAAACCATGGCGCGGAATTCACCGGAGATTTCCTTAATAAAGTCACGGTGCTCGCACTCGAGGCGCTTTCAATGCACGGGCTTTCGGTGTCGATAAAGGACTATTCGCTCTCGCCCAAAGCAGCGGAGAAAGTCAAGGCAGTCACAGACCACATGGACCGGGAGATTGACAACCTTGTCATGCAATATAAGAACCGCTCACTTGATCGGTCAGCAGGCTTGTCGCTTAAGGAAACGCTCGAAGGCATGATCATGCAGATAACCTCAAAAACCAGGGAAGACGCCGGAAAGCTTGTTGAAGAAGACCTGACCCTTTCAAACCCTTCGATCATCATGGCCAAGATCGGAGCCAGAGGGAGTTTGCTTAATGCAATCCAAATGTCTGCACTCGTTGCGCAGCAGACTGTGCGAAGCAAGAGGCTTACAAGAGGATACAAGAAAAGGATACTTCCGTATTTCAAGCCTGGCGTGCTCACTGGTTTGGAAAGAGGATTCGTGTACTCCTCGTTCAGAAAAGGGCTTACGATCTACGAATTTGTCCACCATGCCATGGGTGGCCGTGAAGCCCTGGTCAACACAGCTATCCGTACGGCCCGTTCGGGTTACATGCAACGCAGGCTGATAAACGCGCTTCAGGACCTTGTTGTTTATGAGGATTTCACTGTGCGGAATGCGGATATGGCAGTCGTGCAGTTCGTGTACGGCGGAGATGCCAAAGACCCGATGACAGCGAGCAAAGCCGCTTTGGCAGATGTTGCCAAACAGGATGATGTGGATACGGCATAAGGGGGAAAAGGAAAACAGGTTGAAAGACATTTGAAAAAGGTGATGTTGATATGGTTTCTAGCACTGGTTCGAAAAACAAAATGCGGGTTTCGATCGCTCCGTATGAAGCAGTTGGTGTGGTTGCAGCGCAAAGCATCGGCGAGCCCGGTACGCAGATGACGATGCGTACGTTCCACTATGCAGGTGTGGCTGAGCACGTGCCGACCGGACTTCCACGGCTAATTGAGATCGTGGATGCGAAAAAAGAGCCGAAAAAACCCATCATCGACGTGTACCTTAAAAAAGAGTTCGCGAAAAGCGAATCCGAAGTAGAGAAGGTCGCGCGTGAGCTAAGTTCGGTTTTCATTTCCGATGTTGCTGACGTGGAAGACGACCTTGTCAACCTGACAATAGATGTAACATACAATGAAAAGGACGGAAAAGCGCTCGGCGTCACTATCGTTGCGCTTCGCAAAGCGCTCGAATTGCATAGCGACAAGATAAAAGTCAATGGGAACAAGTTCACAATATCTCCAAAACCGCCAAAACCAAAAGACGAAAAGGAAAAGGAAAAAGAAAAGGAAACAAAAATCACTGCAAAATCCGTACGCAAGCTCGCAAACCGAATCAATGATTCGATTGTCAAAGGGTATCGGGGCATTCACCGGGCAGTTGTCATCAAGGGGGCTGGGGAATATTTTGTCCGCGCTGCGGGTTTCAACATCACCGGCGCAATGGAGCACCCGGCAGTGGATGTGAAGCGGATTTATACAAATAACATCATGGAGATCGAGAAGGTCTTTGGCATCGAGGCTGCACGCAATTCGATCCTAAAAGAGATCAAGGATGTCATGGACATGCAAAAACTCTATGTTGACATAAGGCACATCATGCTGATTTCTGACGCGATGACGACATCGGGAAAAGTCCGCTCAATAGGAAGGCATGGATTGTCTGGTGAAAAAGTCGGTGTGCTTGGAAGGGCAGCGTTCGAAGAAACCGTAAAACACTTGGTAAATGCCGCATCTTTCTCTGAGGACGAGAAGCTGGTAGGTGTAACTGAGAATATTATCGTTGGGCAGACCGTTCCAGTTGGTACAGGTAAGATTAAATTAACAATGAAGTCTAAATAGCTGTATATCCAGGTATACAACATTTGATGCAAATAAAAACTCTAGGTGAAACAAATGGCAGAAGAAGATGACGATGAAGAAATGACTGAAGAGACAGTAGAAGATTCTGAGGAAGCTCCAAAGGAAGAGAAAAAGAAGAAGCAGAGGAAAGTCGTAAGGAGAAGGAAAACCAAGAAGGAGAAGGAAAAGCCGCTCACATCTGCGATTAGGCTTGCTGTTGAAAGCGGAAAGACTTCGTTTGGTGCAAGGAGCGGATTGACTGCAGGGGCGACTGGAAATGCGAAATTATTCGTTGTTGCGTCTAACACTCCTCCAGATATCATGGAGAAAATGGGCAAGTACTCATCAACATCCAAAGTGCCCCTCATCATATTCGAGGGATCATCGATGGAGCTTGGTTCAGTTTGCGGAAAGCCATATCCTATCTCAGTGCTTTCGATTTATGAGACTGGCACCTCGCCAATACTCGAGCTTGCAAAATGAATTTCTAAATTATTTTTCTTTATCCTTTTTTATCTATTCTCCTGTTGATGTGGTATTGTGATTGAACTAAATGAACGCGGCTTAAGCCATTTCGCGAATTTCGAGACCATCACGAAAGTGATGCCTGCTGATTTTCTTGAAACCCCGAACGTGTTGATATTCCTGGTTGATATGGCCCAGCTTGGGCGCGCGATCGGGAAGCGCGGGATAAATGTCGAGCGCCTGAAGAACTATTTCAAGAAAAAAGTCGTGATAATCGGAGATTCCACAGATGTTGAAATATTTGTCCGCAACTTCTTCAACAACATCGAGATAAATGATTTTGAGATCATGGATATTATGGGAGAGAGGAATATTGTTTTGACTGTGGAAGAGAAGGACCGCGGGATCGCGATCGGCCGTGAAGGCGAGAGGATCAAGGCGGCAAAGGAGTTTTTGAAGAGGAAGTTCAAGGCAACGATCATGTTGAAGACGAAAAGGTCTGTTGCCACTGGCGCGCATTCACGAGGAGTTGAATATGTTCCGGAGAAAGCGCTGGAAGAGGACGCGGTGATTGAGAAGAAGGAAGAGGGGAAGGCGCAAGGGAAAACAGACGACGTGAATAAAGAGGAAAAGAAGGAAGATAAGAAAGTGGAAAAGGAAGAAGAGAAAGCGTCGGAAAAGAAAGAAGGGATCAAAGAAGAAAAGAAAGAAGAGTCGGCAGTAGAAAAGAAAGATCCGAAGAAAGAGGAATCTTTTCTTGACACGCTAATTGACGAGAAGAAAGAAGGGATGTCGAGTAGTGACTAATTAGTCTGTTGTTTCAAGCATCCCGATAAAGAAGAGCGGCCTTTTGAGCGCATCAACTGTTCCCGGTTGAGTTAGGATTATCTTATCTTTTGATTTCATTCCTTTGAACTGTGTTGCACTTTTTGAAGCTCCTCCTATTTCAAATATTAAGTCATCAACATTATAATCTGGGATTTTTTCTCCTCTCATAGATTTAAGGTAGTTCACCTGAAAACCCATTGCAATCATAGAATCAGTAAAAAAATCCTCACGCAAGGATCCGATGCAGTCATCATAATTTTGGTAAAGCAGCCGATACGGCGGGGCAATAAGGATTTTCGGTTCCTTATTCAAGTTCGTCCCTTTAGGCATGACCACGCGCAGGACAAATGCTTTTTCAAGAAGCGAAACAAACTTTTCGCTCTTGTATTTAGTTATCCCACAGTTAGTTGCTATTGATGAGTAGCTTATGCCTTCAGATGGGGATTTTCCGATGAACGCCAAAACCCGTCGGATCTCGAAAGATTCTTCGAGTGACACTCTTTCCTTTATTACAAGGTCATTATTGATTATCGTTTCAAGGATGTTCCGGAACAATGGCATGAATTCTATTTTTCCTATGGTAAATGGGTAATTCCTTCCTTTAAGGTAAGATTCAAATCTGCTTTCAGTGTGCAGGACCTTGCCATAATATTCCTTTGCATTTTTTTCATCTAACAATGCCTTGAGCGATAACGGCGGAAGCATCTCGTTATTTTCAAATGAAATATATTCCCTGAAAGAAAATGGGGGGCAATTGATTATCCGGACGCGCCTTGAAAGGTCCACTGACGCTTCGTGCAAAGATATCGCAGACGAGCTTGTCAATACGATATTTATCTTCGGGAGAAAATCATGGATCTTCTTCAACTCTTTTTCAAAATCAGGG
>JBFYLN010000143.1:0-4536 GCA_041305425.1 Microcaldota archaeon
AAAAAACAAACTGAGATCAACGCGTGCATCGCATCGATTGGCGAGCCAAAGAAAACAAAAGAGAATTTCGAGTGGATTGTTGGCGGAGATTTACGCAAAGAATGGGCGCAGGAAAAGCTAAATGCAACAGATATTGGATTACCAGAATTGCTTGAGGAAAAATACGTCGCTTATAACGAGCTGATGTACGCAGATGCATGGTGCCTGGTATCAAAGAGCTTGTATGAAGCAGCAGGACAAACGAATGGATCAAAAACAATAAATGAATCTTCATGGGAACCGCTTGCGAACCAGATATTGGATGAAGCGCGCAAGATAAAAGGCGCGAACCAGGATATAACCGAAAGAGTCAACTCGGCGGGCGAAACGTATTCCAAAGGGAATTATGGCGCATCGATATTTGATAGTGTCTACGCGCTCGAGATGGATGATGCAATCCGCTCGATGGAGAATATGAGTTCTGAGGAGCTGGATAATGAAGTAGCTTCGATGCTTATGGAGAACCGCACAAGTTTGTGGGGTAAGATCTACCAAGGTCATGGAGCATACCTTGCTGCTCCGAATGTATCTGCACAAGGATCTGCGTATAAAATCTTAAGATACTCGAAAGCGCTTGATGAGGCAGTCCTGCAAATGCAGAATGCAACAACAACTTATGATGCGAATGATGATATGCAAGGATCCAGTATTTTGGCAGACCCGGTTCCAGCCATTCTGGTTTTCTCAATGGCTTTAATCATAATCGTACTTTTGTTTATTATTGTAATGAGGAAAAGAAACGATGGAAAATATAATAAGATGACAAAATACAGGCGATAAAAATGGCGGCTTCAATCACTCTCAAGGACGTAATAAATTTCATTGAATTGACCAAATCAAAGGCAGAATTGACCTTCCAGCTTGAGATAATAAAAAACGATAAAGACGAGCAACGGATGGGGGAGTGCGAAGCCAAACTCCAGTCTGTGAATTCCCAGTTAACCCGGATTAGCAGCCAAATGGAACAGAATGGAATAATTATCGCATACCCAAATGAATACGAGATTTTGCGTTTGAATACTGAACTCGCAACTAACAATGCAACAAATATACATGATGCCATGAAAAAGAAAAATGGCCCGGTGTATGAGACGCTTCTTGCAAGGGGAAGCCTGATCAAGAAGAATTTCGAGAACCGCGAAAATATTGCTAAGCTTGCGCTTCTTGTTGCCAAACTACCTAAAGACGTACGTGGAGAAATGAATGAGCTAGTACGAAATAATGATATTGCAGCGCCGATCCTTCTTTTGAATAGCGACCAAGCGATTGTCCAGAAAATCGTTAAGATGCTTGGGCGGCTCGGGATATTGGCAGCAGTTGAATCAAATACGATTATTCAGGGAAAGGGAATTGAAGAGATATCTGTCCAGCTTTCTAATCGGAAAGTCTGGGTATCTCCGGAAACAAGCGAAAAGTTGAGCGCGTTGCTTTTGAAATTAAAGGAGATTTCTCCAAGGATACAGTTGAAGAACGCGGTTCGACAAATCAAGCAATTTGATGAAACAGAGGAGAAGGAATTCGCCGCGATTCAGAATGAGTATTTGCTTCTTTTGAAAGAGCAGGACGAATTATTGAAAGAGTTTGATGAGGAATCAATGTTGAACGTGCAGGGCTAAAGAAGCGGCTTTCCCATATACGCTCCTTCTAACTTATATCCGTGTTTCCGATAATATTCCCTTACGCCAATCCCACTGATAATAATCATCTTCTTTGAATCGAACTCCTCGTTTGCCAAACGCTCTGCTTCTGCAAGCAGTTGCGAGCCAAAACCCGAATGCTGCGCTTTCCCTTTACTGCTTCCACCAACTTCGACTTCAGAACCATAGACATGAAGCTCGCGGATCAATGCGGTAAGCGGATTGAGCGTAATCTCTTTTCGGAATGATGTGTTTGGAATACGGAGCCGGATGAAACCCGCGAGCATATTATTTTTGTTGACTGACGAAATGAAAATCTCCTCTCCGCCGCTCGCATTGTATTTTTTTATTTTTAGTTTGAATTCGGATCGCTCGGATTGTTCGCTTGCCATATTCAAGCCGATTTCCCTTAATCGGATTTCTTTTGGAACGATCTTCTTTTCCCTCATCCGATTCTCAACCAATTGCCGCAAATTCGAGTTCTTAACTCCGCAACCGATTAAACCCGTAGGTATATCCCGCTGAATCCGCATCACACGAACGTATTCGGGGATGTGGCGATAGAATTCGGAAATGGTATCTGCTGCTTCGGCCGTATCATATGGCGAATATTTTCCTTCTGCCACAAGCTTGGCAAGCCCTGTATCAGGCATGACAAGAGTCGGATAGATCTTAAGCATGTCTGGCATGAAATCTGGATTTGAGAAAATTCTCTTGACCATAGCGATATCTTTCTTCTTGTCTGAACCTGGAAGGCCAGGCATGAGATGGTAGCAGACCTTGAATGCTGAATCTTTGAGAAGCGCTGTTGCATTAATAACATCTTGGGTCTTGTGTCCACGGTTCAGTGTCTTGTATATCGCATCATCAGGATGCTGCACGCCAAGCTCGACCCGCGTCGCTCCAAATGAAAGCATTTCATTGATCTCTTCCTTTCCGCAGACATCCGGGCGCGTCTCGATCGTCAAACCAACCGCTCGATTTTTCGCGCGCTCGTTTTGTTTTTGCGCTTCGATTAATGTTTTGCTCTTCTTGCCATTTAACCCGTCAAACACGCCTTTGATGAATGATTGCTTGTAACGTTTGGACATGCGTAAGAACGTTCCGCCCATGATTATCAGTTCGCACTTTGAAGTCTCATGCCCACACGCTTTGAAATGTGCAAGACGATTCTCTACCTGCCCGAATGGGTCGAAATTCTCCTGTCTCGCACGTAATGCCGCCGGTTCATATCCAGTATAGCTTTTTGCACCTAACCCAGTTGGGCAATAGATACATGAGTAAGGGCAGGATCCTTTAGGCTTGATCATCACTGCAACGGGAGTTACTCCGGAAAGAGTTCGCATCGGACGTTTTTGCAGGATCGGAAGAAAACGGATTCGCTCTTTTGGATTGAGTTTATCTAAAATCTCACTGCTGCGAATGAACTCCTTTATTTTGTATTTTCGGGCGGCTTCGAATTTTATCTTTTCAATATTTGTATTTTCGATCTTTGTTTTCCCGCAGGCCTTCTTGCGCTTGCGCTCGCTTTCTAGTAGTTTCTCAATCACAAAATCAATGGCTTCCTCGCGCTCGGACATATTAATTCAATAAAATTATGATGGGGAAGGATTAGAAAGGTTCAGATTCCAAAAGCCCCGAGCACCGCCGCAATAAGTCCTGCAAGAGAATAAATCGGAGCCTCGAAAACCGGGAATAATAATGTCCCTTGGTTCGTCGCTCTGAAATCTCCTATAAGATCCGAGCGCACAGTGAAAGAAACATTCTGCTCCTCATGGATGTTCGGGCTTGCAACGGATTCAACTTTTATGACCGGAGTATAATATTCTTCCTCATACGCAGTGATCTCATAAACGATTGTTCTCGAACTCTTGGCTGGAACATATATGGGCTTCACAAACTGCCAGCGTTTTGCGCCGGTTGCGCTCACGACAAACTGGTCACTTGCTGATCCGGTATTATATACGGTGATCGAAAACCTTGCAGGCTGGCCAGGTCCGACAGTCAAATGGCTTGGAGAGACATTCATATTCATGACGTCCCAGGTGATGTTTGTCAAGAGTGTAAAAGTGACATTGCCCAATTCTTCTCCATTGTTCTCATCGATAATCGTGATATCAGAATTATACATTCCCTCAGGCGCATTCTTGTCCGCAGTGATCTTGACTTGCAATGGCTTGCCATACTGCTGGCTCGGTTCAAAAGTCCATCCTGGAGGGTTCTTTGTCACAATTGCAAGATCATATTGCCCGCCTTTGTTAAATATACCGCCTGTAGTTACGATCGGCTCGATCCGGACATCGATTGTCTGTCCAGGCCCTATTGTTCCGATATATACCTGATCCCCATTATTTATCTCTTGCGCAAATGGGGCAGTCATTTGGACTGGAACGGCGGAAGCGCTAAAGGCGAACATGAAAATAAATGCAAAAACCAACAAAACAAGACTGGATCTCATGGCATGTATTTTACTCTCAATAATTATAAAGTTGCGCCCGCAAGTTGAATCGCGACGCGTTCAGTTCATACTCCTTTCACCTGGAAAAACGCGCCGACAAGATAGCCTGAGAATGCCGCAGCTCCTCCGATCACCATCAATTCGATCCCGCCCTTGAGCCATTTCCCGGAAGTGAGTTTGCTCTTGTAAGCCCCGATAAGGAATAGCATGAATAATGAGGCAACCAAGCCGACTGCAGTTGCTTTGGTAACATCTAGGAAAAAGAATGGGACGATCGGGATAAACGAACCTATCAACGCGCTTCCGCCGACAAGTACCCCCTGCATGAAAGAGCTCATCTTCCCTTCTGGATTTTCCAAATGGAGCTCATCTGACATCATGGAGATCGGAAGAGCACAAGTC
>JBFYLN010000144.1:0-3738 GCA_041305425.1 Microcaldota archaeon
CAGAAAAGACGGAGATTATACCAAAAAAGGATTCTATATACACAATTGCATTCTTGAAAACAGATAACAAAACCATCTTTTTCCTCTGCGATCCTTCAAGTAGCATCCTGCTTATTGAAGAATTACTTGATTCCGGAAAAGGAAACTGGAAAGCGGCGGCAGATTCGCTGGAATGCGCACTGCAAGTAAAAGATGCCTTGGAGCAGAAAAAAGAACAATTCAACTTTGTCCTCTCGAGATTCGGAATTTTGTATGTTGATGGGGGAAGGCAAGATATCGAGGCGAATATCCCGAAAATTTATACGGCTTCTGATGGTTCTGAAAGGCGTTTGTTCAGGATGATGTCTCAGAAAGAAACTGAAGAGCGCCTGGATGAATCCGAGGCACAAAGAAATAGTATTGACAAAAAAGTTTGGACGAGACAGGAAATAATTGATAATCTAAAATCCTGGCCAAAAGACCTGGCAGAGAAGACGATCCAGCAGATGCATATTCCGGAAACTCTTCACAGGGCCCCTGAATCTGGATTTGAATTGAATGATTCCCCTGGCATAAGCAATGCCAGTAATATTTTCTATGCTTTCAGGTTGAATCAATCTGAAATGCTCAAGAAATTTAAAACATACTCATTGGGTTTTATCAGTGACCGAAGCACCACGTATTTTTTCCTCAGCGATCCTAAAAGGAATATTTGCTTTATGGAAATCGTTGGCAATATGTATGAGGAAGATCATGCATCCTGGAGTTCGGTTACGGATGCGTTGGATAAGGTTGCTGGTAAATAATAGTCAGAATGCAACGAAATGTCCGCCTGCATCTGGTGCCAGATCAAGCGTCCGTTCCCAAAACTTTATTGGATCAATCATCTGATGCGCCTCAAATGAACGTTCGGCATCCATTCCATTTAGTAGGAATCTTCCTGCTTCGGATCCTTCTGTTATCACATCTTGTTTTTTTCCATTGACTTCGTTCAATGTACTGGGTTTGATTTCTTCAGCGCCAGGACTTCTTCCCCATCCTATAGGTTTGCCGTGCTGTTCCGATATTGCAGAATATACGAAATCACGGAATTCCGTTGTATCTGCAGTTTTCCCTGCTTTTTTCACTCCTTCCAGAAAACGCTCGCGAAGGGATGAGAATAAGCCCGGGACATCCGAATTGGTTGCGTTGCCAAGATGTAACATTTGATCCTTCAAATAAGTAGAATATAGAATAGGTGCATTTTCTGGAGTCGTATAACAGGACACTATATCTAGATCGATTAATCCGGCTTTGATACTTCCATCCTTCATCTCCAGTAAAAACACATTGCCGCCATGCCGGTCCTGGAGGCCCAATCTTCGGGTCATGTCCATAGTGTATCCCAAGGACTCTGAGAATTCGCCAAATCGTTTTGCCACCAATCCTGATATTTCCGGCCCGCGCCCATATGATAATGCATGAAATGACAAAGCATTTTCAACTCCGGGGGAGTCACGTATATCTGACATTATCCCGAATTTTGTTTCCTTTCCTGATAAAGAAGTATAAGTGTGTGTTTCGATATCTGGGACAATTACACCAGCCTTCCTAAAAAGTTTCATGGCATGGATATCCGGATCTGTGCTTATCTCTTTCAGAAATAATACTTTTTCTCCGGTTTTTGTCTTAAAACTTACCATATACGCTCCGGTAGTGCCGCCCATCCTGCGGATATCAGCGATTGTCCGTGTGTCCATAATCGATGGATCTTTAAAAAATGAAGCAGCTTTTTCCCTGAATGATCCATTCGTAATGATTTCAAAAAGCTTTTGATGGTTTTCAAGATATCTTATGCTTCCAAGCCTTTTTTGCTGGGCTGGAGTTATCTCAGCCAGTTTTATTCCCATTTTTTCATAAATCGCACTTCTGGCGCCCCTTACGAATTCTGCATGAATGTCTCTCCTTTGTCTCAGATTCTTTAATGCGACAGTATTCTGTTCAGACGGATTGAGAATATCCAATCCAAAACGTTCCAGAACAGCAAATCTTCCTCCAGAAGCATACGAATCAGCAAGTTGAGGATTGGTTTTACTTATCAAGTTGTATTCTTGTGTAATATCCCCGGTAATTCTCTGTGGCAGCTCAGGAGGTTTCTTTTTAATGATAATTTTAGGAGCGGGAGATTTTTCTTTGTGTGACGTCAAAAAATCAGATGACTTGATTGAGATGACTTGTTCTTTGGATGTCGATGCAGATTTGAGTGCTTTCGATGAAAGCATAGTTATATCATATTCAATACTCGGTTTCACCTGATCGGGTTTCGGTATAATCACTCCTTTCTCTTTAGGTGTCGGTGTTTCCATCCTTACAGTAGGCGCTGTCTCGAACTCCAATACCGGAGCGATTCTCGGTTCACGGACTTGCGTCCTACTTCTTGCTGCCGAAGGAGCCACGCGCGCCCTGCTTAGTGCCAGCATGCCGACAAATGTTGCAAGGGTCGTGGTTTGATTTATTGCACCAGCGATCGTATCCACATTCCATTCTTTTTGCTTTCCAAGAGTGAATGTGAAATCAGTGATTCCAAGGGGGATCATTCCAGTGCCTGCGATTTGTTCAGCGCGAGCGAGCACCATTGCTTCTCCCGCACGGCTTCCAAGTCTCGCAATGGTTCCGGCTGCAACCACAAAACTCAGCGCACCGATCGCGGATTTCACGGCAAGCTCAGCTGCTGAATAATGTTTGTAATTTGTCACGATATCGATTGACAGGTCTGCCACCATCACGGGAGGTATAAATGCGGCGCTCAGTCCATGGAAAAGCTCTTGAGCGAGTTCAAGCTTCATGTTCGTCTTTTTCATACCGTAGTAAGCGTTGATGAAATCCAATTCGGATTTTGCAGATACGTTCTGGTATCTTGACGCTGAAGCGAAATCATTTTTCAAGGCAGATTCGTATCTGGCAGCAGTTGCCGACGCGCCATTGCTCAGCGCATCCAAAGCCTTCAATTGCGCATCTGATGATAGCAACTTTCCTTCGAGTGCGACTTTAACCGCGCCAGCCTGGAATTCCTTGAAGTCGGTCCAGGACTGGCCCGCATGCCTTGATGCAATGATGTCCTGTTGTTTTGTGCCTGGGGCTTTTGTAGACAGTACAACTCCGATTCTGGTGATATCTGCCTGTGCGAGCTGGTTCCATATCGGATGGCTCGAACCTGCTTTTCCATACCCGATCAAACCTACGCTGCCCCATGCGCGCGAATACGCATCATCCACCCGATCCTTCAAACTGAATTCTCCGGCAAACATTCCGTTGGTACGATAGGCATCAGCAAACGCTTTTGGAGAAAGCATCGCAGACTCGGCAAATGCCATAAGCCGCTGCGCATTGCTCTCCAACGCCCTGACCGCGTTCATATCGATACCTGAGGCTTTCATCTGGCTTGATATATCCCTGAATTTCAATGCGTCCTGGATAAGATGTTGGGAAGAGGAAATACCCTGGCTTACAGGAAGATAATCACTCTGTGCTTTCTTGAGGGAATTTGAAAGGCCATTGACGCTAGTCATAGATTCCCGATCGGCTTTTAGCACAGATGGATCTAAGACGCCGCCTGGAACTGCTTTCTGTACTGTTTCATTGGTGGCTGCTGCAAGCGCAACTGCCTGCCTTTGTATCGGAGCGATTTCGCGCAGCATCGCCTGCGTCGCTTTTGAATGGCCTAGATTGTTATCGAATTGCATCGCACTTCTGAATGTCGCATCGATGTTTCTTGAGAAT